>JAQTPJ010000091.1 GCA_028712915.1 Candidatus Omnitrophota bacterium | reverse complement strand
GATGGAACTTGGCTATGGTATATTCGACGCAAACAGCGACTGGGAGAAGTTAGGCGATAATTTGTTTAATATCGGGCAAGTTACCTTTAAGCCGAATTTATTCAATTTGCCAGGCAATTACCGTATCATCGGCTGGCACAATAATGCTAACCATATTCAATGGTCCGATGCAGACAAGACAAAAGAAGCTGCATATGGATTTGGTTTGAGTTTTGACCAGAAAGTGGCTGATGGCGTGACGCTTTTTACCCGTTACGGCTGGCAGGACCCGGATGTTTATAATCCTGACATTACAGCAACCGACGACAGGAATTATTCGCTTGAGCACTCCTGGAGCGCCGGCGTGCAAGTGGAAGGCGCGAATTGGGGTAGGGAGAATGACGTTCTTGGTTTTGCGGTAGGGCAGATTTACCCTTCAGATGATTATAAAAACTCAGACGCATCCTTAAATGCAAAAACCGAGGGGCATCTTGAGGCTTATTATAAAATACATATAAATGATCATCTTTTCATAAGCCCGGACTTTCAGTATATATGGAATCCGTTCGGTAAAGATATAGACGGTGACAAGGACAGCGTTTTTGTCGCAGGGATGAGGGCGCAACTGGATTTCTAACAAGGAGGTTTTATGCACATACCAGATGGTTTTCTATCTACGAATACGTGGGTAGCAACGTGGGTTTTTTCCGCGGGAGGGTTAGGATTTTGCATCAAGAAAACAAAAGAAATTTTAAAAGATAAGATGGTGCCTCTTATGGGGGTAATGTCTGCGTTTATTTTTGCTGCGCAGATGCTGAATTTCCCTGTTATCGGCGGCACTTCAGGGCATCTATTGGGCGGAGTATTGGCCGCGGCCTTGCTCGGCCCATGGGCAGGAGCTATTGTTATTGCCTGTGTATTGGCTGTGCAATGTTTGATTTTTCAGGATGGCGGACTAACAGCATTAGGAGCGAATATTTTTAATATGTCGATTATAGGGACTATTGGAGGATATTTCGTCTACAGGTTAATAGCAAAAGCAGTTGGAGGAGATAAAGGAGTTATGGCGGGCGTAGCGATAGCTGCTTGGTTATCGGTAGTAATAGCATCTAGCGCCTGCGCGATTGAGCTTGCGTTGTCTGGCACGTCTCCTTTGCAAGTCGCGTTGCCGGCTATGGCAGGAGTGCACGCTTTAATAGGAATAGGTGAGGCAATAATTTCATGTCTTGTTATCGGTTTTGTGATTAAAGCAAGGCCGGATTTAGTCTATAATTATGAGGAGGAATAATTATGAGAAAGAAGGATATTGTTCTAGGATTATTAGCAGCGTTATTTTTAGCATTTGTGCTTTCTCCGTTTGCCTCTCCGTGGCCTGACGGGCTCGAAAGAGTCGCTGAGGACAAAGGGTTTCTGGAAAAGGGCGAAGTTGAGCCGGCTCTCGCATCGCCTATGCCTGATTATGCCTGGCCGGGAATAAAGAGTGAACGTATGGCTACGTCAATGGCTGGCGTCGTCGGAACACTGATGGTTTTCGGCGCAGGCTACGGCATAGCCGCACTGCTTAAGAAGAATGAAGAGCATTAAAATTCTATGCATCATTTTTATATCGATGAATACAGCGAACTAAAAAGCCCTTTGCACAGGTTTGACCCGCGCGTAAAAATAATTACATTTTTTTCGTTTATCCTGTTTGTTATTTTTACCAGCCCGCACTCGTATTTTACTTTTTTACTCTACGGGTGTGTTTTATGCGCGCTGATTGGGCTTTCCAGGATACCTTGGCGTTTTGTGCTGGTACATTCCTTGGTAATAATACCTTTTGTTTTAATGGTCGCTGTATTTATCCCTTTCTTAAAAAAGGGACAAATTGCAGGAGCGTATTCTTTCGGCAGTATTAATTTAACCATTACTTACGACGGAATTGCCGTATTCTGGAACATCTTAGTCAAGTCCTACCTTTCCATTGTTTGCGTTATCCTTATGATGGCCAGCACTAAGTTTACGCATTTCTTAAGGGCGCTCGAGAATATGCGCATTCCCAATATTTTCACAATGATTTTATCTTTTATGTACCGCTATGTATTTGTAATTGCCGACGAACTTATGGAAATGAGGCAGGCAAAAGAGGCGCGCTCAATCGGCGGCACGAAGTGGTTCCATACAAAGGTATTAGCAAACATGCTGGGCGTGCTTTTTATAAGGGCATACGAAAAAGGCGAATCCGTATATCTTGCCATGTGCGCGCGCGGATTTCAAGGTGCAATTAAAACTATAGATAGACTTAAAATATCTGGATTTGATATTATGTTTTCGTGTATAATCTTTGCCGTACTTATCAGCATAAAAATTTTCGCGGGTTAATATGCCAAAGAAAATCATAGAAATAAATAATCTCGACTACTCTTATCCTGACGGCACAAAAGCGCTGTCGGGTATTAACCTTGACGTGCTTGAAGGAGAGTCAATTGGTATTATCGGCCCTAATGGCGCCGGTAAAACCTCACTTCTTTTGCATCTTAACGGTATTTTAGATGGCAAGGGCAGCGTAAAGGTTTGCGGGCTACAGGTGGAGGATAAAAATTTACCTTTTATAAGAGGAAAGGTCGGGTTGGTATTTCAGGACCCGGATAGCCAGCTTTTTATGCCTACTGTATTCGACGATGTCGCTTTTGGCCCTATGAATATGGATATGCCCAAGAACAAGGTTTTGTCCGCCGTTGAAAAAGCGCTTGGCGAAGTTGATATGCTAAAAGCAAAAGAAAAGATAGCGCACCATTTAAGTTTCGGCGAAAAAAAGAGGGTTTCTATCGCTACGGTGCTTTCTATGAATCCCGAAATATTGGCCTTGGATGAACCCACGAGTAATCTCGACCCCAAGCATAGGAAAAATCTCATTGAGTTTATAAAGAAAGCCAAGCTTACAAAAATCATCGCCACTCACGATTTAGATTTAGTCCTTAAAGTCTGCAGCAGAGTAGTTATTTTGGATAAAGGTAACCTTGTGGCGCAAGGCGCAAGCTGTGATATCTTAAGCAATAAAACCCTTTTAGAGGCGCACGAGTTGGAATTACCCTTGTCCCTGCCGGAAAATCTTTAATCAGCTCAGTCAGATAATCAGAAAGGAGTTTAATATGCGCAGGTTTGTTTTATATCTTTTCAGGTGGCAGTTAAGCACTCCGATTTTATGGTTCGTAGTCAGAAATCTTGGCGTAGGCATCTGGTCAACTATATTGGCGAATTTGATAGGCGGAGTGATATTCTTTTGGGTAGATAAGTTTATCTTTACCAACTATGCCATTGAGGTATGGCATGTTAAAGATAAAGGCATATGCGCACAATGCGGAAAAAGAGAAAGCCTCTGGCGCCTGGTAAGGGCTCCTAATTATGATAAACGCAATGCCCCAGAGGTATTCTTGTGCATGGAGTGTTCCAAAAGAAAGACCGATGAACTGCGCGCTGAAGGGTTAAAGATCAGAGGCAAGAGCAGGTAGTTATTCCAGCCCATCGATTACCAAAACTTACCATTCCGTACCACTCAATTATGCCGGGTTATTAGCAGGCATAGAATGTGTTGACATGACGAATTGTTTTACTATAATAAACCCAGAGAATATCTAAAATAACTCTTTGTTAGGTATGTTAAATCCTAAATCCAAAACCCTAAATCCTAAATAAACCCAAATGTCCCAAACTCAAAACACAAAACATTTTTTTAATTTTGAGTTTTGAATTTTGGATTTTGAATTTATTTAGAGTTTAGGATTTAGAGTTTAGAGTTTATTTACTAATCAAATGTCTACTAATTTAGTCAAGATTATCAATAAAACCAGGAACACCATACTGGCAGATCAGGCAAAGATAGCAGATAAGTTCTTTAGCCGGTTAAAAGGACTACTGGGTGAGCATGGGCTAAAAGAAGGAGAGGGGTTAATCATCAACCGCTGCAGCTCTATCCATACATTCTTTATGCGCTTTAAGATAGATGTAGTATTCCTGGATAAGCATAATAAGGTAGCAGCCTTGGCCCACAGCCTTGCGCCAGCCAGGTTAGCAGGGCATTCCCTAAAGGCCAGATTAGCAATAGAGCTGCCAGCAGGAATCTTAGCTAAAACTAATACCCAAAAGGGCGATTTAATAGAGATAAAAGCTTCTTAGAAACCTGCCGAGGACCCAACAAATTCTGTACGAAATCCAGCATATATTATCAAAAAATCACTTGATTAAATGTCCACTATTGTGTTATAATTGTCGTAACAGATTGATTATCATAATTTAATCTTGATTAAATGTCCACTATGCTATTATGAAGATAACCCATAAATTCAAACCAGAAATCGTTAGATTTATTATCAATTCTAAGCTAAAAAATCCAGATATTAGCTGCAGGAAGTTAGCTTTGGAAGCCAGCGAAAAGTTCAGCATAAAGCTCTCAAAATCAGCTATAAATAATATATTAAAAAAAGAGAAGTTAAGCAGCCCGGTAGGCAGGAAGTCAGAGCGTTTATTCCATCCGGAAGGAGAAAGGGCCAATGCAGGATTTTATATATTAAAGGCCTTGGATGGATCCTGGGGCATCTCAGAAACCGCCACTGAAGCCCTGCTTAATGTTTCCCCTTCAGCGCGTAAATCTTTTGCTAAAGAGATAGAAAATGTGATACAGGCTCTTATAATTTTCAAATCTATTTTTGATATAACTATCGATTTTGCAAAGCTTTATGATAATACTCAGGTATGGGAAATTGCCGGCAGGCGGCCCACAAAGGCCACTTATGCCAGGATTACCAAGATGCTCCAAGCTTCACAAGTCTTTACAGAAGAAGCACTTAAGGAAATTAGGCAGCGCTTGAATCCTGTGA
>JAQTPJ010000090.1 GCA_028712915.1 Candidatus Omnitrophota bacterium | reverse complement strand
ACCTTATCTTCAAAGTACTGCAGGCACAGGCGGAAAAAGAAGGCCTTATGTTTGGCGAGGGGACTTTGGAGGTATTGCCGGAAGGTTTTGGGTTTTTGCGTTCGCCGAATTATAATTACCTGCCTTGCCCGGACGACATCTATATTTCTCCGTCGCAGATAAGGAAATTCGAGCTTCGCACAGGCGATACCGTGAGCGGCCAGATCAGGCCGCCGAAAGAAGGCGAGAAATATTTCGCCCTTTTGAAGGTGGAAGCGGTTAATTTTGAAAATCCGGAACTGGCAAAGGATAAAGTGCTTTTTGACAATTTGACGCCGATATATCCTAATCAGCGTTTTAATCTGGAAAGCGACCCGCAGGATGTTTCCCCCCGGATAATAGATCTTCTTTGTCCGTTAGGAAAAGGCCAGCGCGGTTTGATAGTGGCTCAACCTTATAGCGGAAAGACGGTTCTGCTTCAGAAATTAGCAAACTCTATAATGAAAAACCATCCGGATGTTACTTTGATAGTGCTTTTAATTGATGAGCGTCCGGAAGAAGTAACGGATATGCAAAAGATTGTCAAAGGCGAAGTCATATCTTCAACTTTCGACGAACTTGCTGAACGCCACGTGCAGGTTGCAGAAATTGTACTGGAAAAAGCAAAGAGGCTGGTGGAACACAAAAAAGACGTGGTAATACTTTTAGATAGCATTACGCGGCTTGCGCGCGCCTACAACACAGTTGCCCCGCACAGCGGAAAGATATTAACCGGCGGCATAGACGCAAATGCTTTGCATAAACCCAAGAGATTTTTCGGCACGGCGCGCGCCCTGGAAGAAGGCGGAAGCCTTACCATTATTGCCACGGCGCTTGTGGATACCGGAAGCAGAATGGATGAAGTAATCTTTGAAGAGTTTAAGGGAACAGGCAATATGGAATTGCAGCTGGACAGGAATTTATTCCAGAGAAGGATTTATCCTGCTATCGATATCAAGCGTTCCAACACGCGCAGGGAAGAGCTTTTAATCGAAGATCAGGATCTGCAGAAAATATGGCTATTGAGAAAAGTGTTAAACGAATTGAATTCATCGGAAGCGATGGAATTGCTCATAGATAAATTATTGAAAACAAAGAATAATAAAGAATTCTTGAAAAGTATGAATCAATAAGCGAGGACATAAGTTCGCGCAAATAATTTACGTTTACTAACGTTCCGTAAAATATGCGCTAATTAAAAGGAGGAGTAAGAAAATGAAAGAAAAGATTCATCCCAGTTACAAGGAGTCGACGATAATCTGCGCTTGCGGCGAAGTTATCCACACTCGTTCGACGAAACCCAATGTGCGAATCGACATATGCTCTAAATGCCACCCTTTCTTCACAGGTAAGCAAAAGTTGGTTGATTCCGCAGGCAGGGTTGAGAAGTTTATGAAAAAATACAACAAGAAATAATCAATGCTGGACAAGTTAGAAAAGATAGAAAAACGCTATATAGAGCTCGAACATAAGCTTTCTGATGTAAACACAATGAGCGATAAGGCGAATTATCAGAAATTAGCCAAAGAGCTTTCTGATATATCGCCGTTTGTTCATAAATTCAGGGAACTTAAGGAAGTAGAGAAACAAGCCGCCGATTTGAAAAAGGTAATGGGCGAACCGCATGACTCTGATTTTTTGGAATTAGCAAAGTCAGAATTCGTGCATCTGGATGAGAAGAAGAAAAAGATAGAAGGCCAAATACAGGATATGTTTAAAAGCCAGGAAGGCGAGGATAAAGATATCGACAGAGATGCGATAATCGAGATCCGCGCCGGCACCGGTGGCCAGGAGGCTGCGATATTCGCCGGCAACTTATACAGGATGTATACAAAATATGCAGCAAAGAATAATTGGAAGGTTGATGTAATGTCGTCTAGCCCTACGGAATTGGGCGGTTTTAAGGAAGTTGTTTTTTCCGTTGAAGGAAAGAATGTCTATAAATACCTTAAATATGAGAGCGGCACTCATCGTGTGCAGCGCGTGCCTGAAACAGAGGCCTCGGGGAGAATCCATACTTCGACCGCCACGGTCGCCGTATTGGTCGAACCCGAAGAAGTAGAATTGGCTATTGAACCAAAGGATTTAAAAATAGATACCTATAGGGCGTCAGGCCATGGCGGCCAGCACATCAATGTTACCGACTCAGCGATAAGGATTACGCATTTATCCACGGGCCTTGTAGTAACTTGCCAGGATGAGCGTTCGCAGTTGAAAAACAGGATCAAAGCAATGCGCGTATTAAGGGCGAGGCTCCTCGATGAAATGAGCAAGAGAAAAGCCGCCGAACAATCCGAGATCCGCCGCTCCCAGATAGGCAGCGGCGACAGAAGCGAAAAAATCCGTACTTATAATTTTCCTGATAGGCGCATCACAGACCATAGGATTGGTTTTTCCGTCCATAATTTAGAGAATGTTTTGGAAGGCAATTTAGATGAATTAGTTGAGGCCTTGATTAAGGAAGACAAGAAAGATGAATGAGCTGGAATTAATTCTGACAGATACATTTCATTGTTCCCGCGCGAACTTATATTTGAATTCACCTTCAATTTTATTAAAGGATAAAGATTGGAAGCGCCTGGACAAGATATTTAAGGATAGGGGCAGGCAGGTGCCTGTTCAATATATATTGGGCTATACGGAATTTATGGGCCTGCGCCTTAAGGTGAGAAAAGGCGTCTTAATCCCCCGTCCGGATACAGAAATTTTGGTCGAGGCTGCAATTGAGAAGCTCCAGGAGCCGAAAAACAGGAAAAAGAAGCCAAAAATTCTAGATATAGGCACAGGCTCAGGATGTATAGCAATATCATTGGCAAAATTCTCGCAAGACACAGATATTTTAGCCATAGATATATCAGCGCAGGCAATAAAGCTTGCCGCAGAAAATGCAAAATTGCATAATGTAGAAAGCAGAATATCATTTTTAGAAACAGACATTTTTAGCGTAATTAAAGATAGAATGAGCAATGTTGATAACATATCGGACAGGAAGTTTGATGTTATAGTTTGTAATCCTCCTTATGTCTCTACTTCAGAGATAGGGGTTTTTGACAGGGATACGCTTAGCGAGCCAAGGTTGGCTTTAGACGGGGGAAGCGACGGGTTTGATTTTTACCGAAGCATTAACAAAGGGATAGGAAAATTACTTAAAAAAGATGGTTTCTTGATTATGGAGATAGGGTATAATCAGGCTGAAGGAATAAAGAATATATTTTCTTATGGTTGGGCAATAGAGGAAATCAGGAAAGATTATCAAGGTATAGAGAGAGTGTGTATAATGAAGAGAATAACAAATGGATAAACTGTTTATAGAAGGCGGTAGCGTATTAAAAGGTAGCGTAACCGTGAGCGGTTCTAAAAACGCGCTTTTGCCGGTTTTGGCGGCGGCATTGCTTACTCCGGAGAAGTGCGTGATAAAGAACGCGCCGGCATTGTCTGATACAAATACTATGATCAGGATAATAAAGAATCTCGGCGTTCAGGTTGAAGTCGAAGGTTCTGTCATAAAGATTAAATCCGGTAATTTTAAGAAATTCGCCGCGCCTTACCGTTTGGTAAGCACCATGAGGGCTTCATTTTGCGTATTGGGCCCTTTATTGGCGCGCCTTAAAAAAGCAGAAGTGTCTTTACCCGGCGGCTGCGTCATTGGAGTAAGGCCGGTGGATTTGCATATAAAGGGCCTGAAGGCGTTGGGCGCGTCCATCGAAATAAAAGATGGCTATGTCTGCGCAAAGGCAAAGCGGCTTTGCGGAAAAGATATATTTTTAGGCGGGGCGTTCGGTTCGTCTGTTTTGGCAACAGGCAACATTATGATGGCGGCAACTTTAGCAAAAGGCACGACCGTAATTGAGAATGCCGCCTGCGAGCCGGAAGTGGTAAGCCTTGCAGATTTTTTAAATAAAATGGGGGCAAATATAAAAGGGCAGGGTTCGCCTACTATCGAGATAAAAGGAGTTAAATCTCTGGGCGGCGCAGAATACGAAAATATCCCTGACCGCATAGAGGCAAGCACTCTTGCCATAGCCTCGGCGATAACCAAGGGAGAGGTTACAATCAAAAATGTGATAGTTAAACACTTGAGTGCCTTAATAGAGAAGCTAGAGGAGGCAGGAGTTACTGTAAAAAGAGGCAAGAATTTTATTATTGTTAAGCGAAACGGCAGCGTCAAGCCCGTGGATGTTACAGCGCTGCCTTATCCGGGTTTTCCTACTGATGCCCAGGCGCAGTTTATGTCGCTTATGAGCATTGCCTCTGGGATAAGCGTGATAACCGAAAAGATTTATCCTGACAGGTTTATGCATGTCCCGGAATTAAACCGTATGGGCGCCGATATTTACCGTGAAGGGCCTTATGCTATTGTCCATGGCGTAAAGCAGCTGAATGGCGCGCCGGTTATGGCATCTGATTTACGCGCGTCCGCTGCGCTGGTTTTAGCCGGATTAGTGGCAAAAGGCAAGACAGAAGTATTAAGAGTTTATCATTTAGATAGAGGATACGAGAACCTGGATATAAAATTGACCCAACTTGGCGCCAAGATTTATCGGACTAAACAATAAATAAAAATATGATACTCATAATAGATAATTACGATTCTTTTACCTATAATCTCGTCCAATACCTGGGGCAGCTGCACAATAATTTGAAAGTTTTTAGGAATGATAAGATTTCTATAAACAGAATTAAGCGGCTGAGGCCGGAGAAAATTGTTATTTCTCCCGGGCCGGGAAGGCCTGAAGACGCGGGGATTTCCTGCGAACTGATAGATAAATTTAAAGGCAAAATCCCTATTCTGGGTGTGTGTTTGGGCCATCAGGCAATTGGCTATGCTTTTGGCGGGAAGATTATTCA
>JAQTPJ010000089.1 GCA_028712915.1 Candidatus Omnitrophota bacterium | reverse complement strand
AAGGCCGCTTCCATGCCGGCCACAACGACTATTACATTTGCTTTCCTTAAAAATTTCAAATGGTTAAGCAGCCTATGCGAACCGGCAACTCCAGCGTCGTAAACCTTCCTCACCTTATTGCCCATTATCTCTAAGGTTATAACAGCTTCTTCGGCAACAGGTATATCCACCGTTCCCGCGGTAATCACCAAAACTTCTTTCTTGGGATTTTTTATTCTTTTCTTTTTTAAAAATCCAATCCTTGCCGCTTCGTTATATTTTAAAGAAGGGAACTGCGTCTTCAGGCAGGAAAATTTCTCCCTGTCTAACCTGGTAAGAAATAATACGTTTTGCCTGTGTTTGATTAATTGCGATAATATCTTGGATATTTGCTGGGTAGATTTATTCTGGCAATAAACGGCCTCAGAAAAACCCCTGCGGGTCTGCCGGTCTATATCAACCTTGGCAAACTTCAAATCCACAAATCCCTTTTTATTCATAAAGAAAAAATCAGATAGACCAAAACGGATATAATCAGCAGAGAGAGTATATAGAAGTCATTGTAGTAAAAGAAGTCGCTCAGCCTGTCTAAAAAATAATATTCCTGCGAAACTTCTTTTACGGCGGGAATCATACTGTCTTTTATAAAATCCAGCTGCTCCTTTTTAAACCTTAAGTATATCCCTCCTACTTTATAAGCAGGGATCACGCCTCTTTCCGATAAGCTTATAACTTCTGCTTCAGTTATGCCTAAATACTGCGAAGCTTCCCGGGTTGTAAGTAATTTTTCTTTCATGCTAATTTAATTTTAATTTTACAAATTAACCTATTTTGCCAGATGCCACCCAATCATCGATTCTTTTTCTTTCAAATTTCCACTCGTCGCCTTCTTTGAAAGCGGGTATCTTTCCGGAATTAGCCCAGGTAATGACCGTATCAGCGTCTATTTCTAAATGCCTGGCTAAATCATCTATGTCAAATATATCGTGCATCATTATGCAGTTTCCCTGGAATATCGCGCCATCTGCAATATCCAATTTCGGCGTCTTGATATTGCCTTCCACGACCGCGTGGCTTGACAACTCAATTCTCGAATCCGCTTCTATATCCCCCTTGACTCTTCCCGAAATAACAATGTTTTCTCCCTTTATGTGGGCATTCACAAATGCTGTGTCGCTGATAATAAGATTACCCCTAACCTCCAGCGTGCCTTCGAATTTGCCTTTTATCCTTAAATTCACAGGGTCCTTGAATATCAAACTACCCTGCATAGCAGCATCTACGTCTATAGTGTGTTCGTTGCGCCCAAAATCTTTTTTATTTCTTAATCCCATCTTCCACCTCCCCTTTCCCCAGCAACTTCTTTTCAATGTTACGTAAGAAAAGTAATACTATAACACTGGTTAAGGATGCGAAAATCCCCGCCAAATAAAAACCGCATCCTACTGCCAAACCTACCGCTGCCGTAATCCAAAGGGTGGCAGCAGTAGTCAAACCTTTCACGGACATCCCCGAACGGATTATTGCGCCTGCGCCTATAAAACCGATGCCGGTTATGGCGCCGGCGGCAATACGCGAAGGATCAACAACATTTATCCCTTTATATATATCAAAAACGTATAGAGATGTCAACATTATAAGGCTTGAGCCCATGCATACTAGAATATGAGTGCGCAGCCCGGCCTCATGCCGATGCAACTCCCTTTCCATGCCTATTACCCCTCCTAAAACAGCCGACAAAATTAACCTTACGGTTATAGAGAAAGGTCCTACCATTCTTAACCTCCTTTGCAACCGCTGAGAACACTGAATCGACTCTAAAGACTCCCTTTTACTGAGAGCACTGAGAAAACCCTACAACCAATAAGGGATTCTCAGTGATTTCAGTTTTGTAATTTTTTCTGTGCTTCAGTGTTGCAATTTAATATAAAATTGGCTTAAAAGACAAACTATCCTTTTTACCTGAGCGATATAATTGATAACCTAGCCCTGCAATCATAGCGGCATTATCTGTGCATAAGTATTGAGACGCAATAAATACTTCTATGCCATTTTTAGCCGCTTCTTCGAAAAGTTTTCTTCTGAAATACTTATTAGCCGCCACCCCGCCGCCAACTACTAAAGTTTTAATCCTTCTCCTCGAAAGCGCAAGCATAGCCTTATCCACAAGCGATGCCGCTACTGCCGCCTGGAAAGAAGCTGCCAGGTCGCTTTTTTGTTTCCGGGAAACCCTACCTCTTTTTTCAATATCCCTTACTTTATAAAGAACAGCTGTTTTAACGCCGCTGAAACTAAAATTCAAATCATCGTTATTGCCGCATTGAAAATTATACGCCCTGGCATTGCCATTTTGCGCGATATTCTCCACCAATGGGCCGCCGGGTTAACCGAGTTTTAATAATTTAGCCACTTTGTCAAACGCCTCTCCAGCTGCATCGTCTAAGGTTTCTCCTAAAATCTTAAATTTATCAAAATTCCTGAAATAGTATAAACTCGTATGCCCCCCTGATACAACCAAGCCCATCAAAGGAAACTTTGGCATTTTCTTTCTATTGTCTGCTTCTAAAAAAGGAGGATACATATGCGCATGGACATGGTCTATGCCTATTATGGGGATCTTATTGGCGAAACTCAAAGCCTTGGCAAAAGAAATACCCACCAACAAAGAACCTATCAAGCCCGGCCCCTTGGTAACGGCGATTAATCCTAAGTCGCCGATTTTTATCTTCGCCTTTTTCAACGCCTCATCTACTGTAAAATTTATATATTCAAGCTGCGCGCGCGAAGCAATCTCGGGTATTACTCCGCCGTATTTTGAATGCAGCTCAAGGCTTGAAGCCGTAATATTAGAACAGATTCTTCTACCCTTGTATACAACGCTCGCGCCTGTCTCATCACATGATGTCTCGATTCCTAAAACATACATATTAATTTAATAAATTGGTTGATGGGTTTACTTTGTGATTTCTGAAACAAAAACAAACCTGTAGCCTTCCTCAGCCAGCTGCGGCGTTACTTCCCTGAGCACCTTTAAGGTATTCTCCCTGTCATGGCCTATGCCAACGGCATATCCTGTTTTATCCACTTCCCTTACCAATTCCATCAGCTGTCCGCGGATATACGCATAAGACGATTGGTTATCGAGAAATATACTGCGCTTTGCGAATTTAATCCCAGCGCTCCTGGAAACATCGTAGCATACTGAATCCGGGACAACAAAACTATCCAGAAAATACAAATTATTTTTCTTCAATTCCCTGAATACAGTTAGAATAAACCCCTTATCCGTAGTTGCCAGCGAACCCATATGGTTATTGACGCCCTTTGCATAAGGAATATCTGCGAACGCTTCGTTTAATATCTTATTTATTGTTTCGTTACTCATATCAACCATTAATGTCCGAGATTCTAAATCTACTCCTGTTTTATCCTCGGGTTCCATAGGCATATGTATAATTACTTCATAATTATGCTTGTGCGCAAACTCAGCCACTTCATTAGAATAATTTAAAAACGGCAAAACAGCCAAAGTCAAAGGCATATTTATATCGGCGATAAGATCCAAATTGTTAGTATTGTAACCCCAATCATCTATAACTATGGCAATCTTTCCTTTTGATTTCTTAGGAATTGTTTTCTTAACAACTGGCACTTTCTTAGGAGCGGATTTTTTAGGTTCAACTGCTTTTTGGGCCCTTGCTTCAGCCACAACCCTGGTTTGTCTGGTTGGCGAAACCTTCGTAGGCGGAGTTTTAGGTACTAGAAATAATAAAAGGACTGTCTCAAAGAGGACAATAAACGAAAGAAATACTATTAAAAAATAATTATTCTGCGAAGAAGGTGATACACTATATCTTATCCTGCGCCTTCGCCTTCTACCTTTTAAAGCCGACATTTATATAATTGTTATGCTATTGTTGATTATTATTATATACCAACAGTCCCTTCAGGATATCCACCGCCCGCATCAATTGATTATCCGACATATACCTTTGCATAAATAGATCCTGGTCGCTCTCCTCATCCTGGAATGTCTTGGCTATTTCAGAAGGAACAATAGCTTGCTGAGGCTGCCTTATTATCTGTAAATATTCTACGCTGATATCAGGCTGGATACCCTCACCGTGTATGCTGCGCCCTAAAGGAGTAAAATACTTGCTTGTGGTTAATTTTACTGCGGAACCGTCGGATAAAGGAAGTATCGTCTGCACAGAACCTTTACCGAATGTCTTCTGCCCTACTATTAAAGCGCGCTTATGGTCCTGCAGGGCGCCGGCTAAAATTTCGCTTCCTGAAGCGCTGCCTTCATTGACCAAAACCACCACCAATAAATCGTTATAGGCAGACCGGCTTTTACTGTGAAACTCTACTGCCTGCTCTTGGCCTCTGCCTTTTGTGTAAACTATCAACTTGCCTTCATCCAGAAATAACTGGGCAATATCAGCAGCAATATTCAACAGCCCGCCGGGATTATTCCTTAAATCCAACACCAGCGCCTTCATGCCTTGTTCTTTAAGGCTGTCTAACGCGTCTTTTAAATCACGCGGAGTCTGCCCGCTAAACTCAACCAATCTGACATAGCCGATACCCGGCTCAACGATATAAACATCTTTTATATCTTCCAATTTAATTATTGCCCGGGTTAATTTAATATCCATCAATTCTTTTACGCCCTGGCGCCATATAGTAACTTTTACTTCTGTGCCTGCCGGCCCCCTTAACGCCCTCACCGCATCTGTAAGCGTATAATCTTTTATAATCTTATCATCTATCTTTACAATTATGTCTCCGCTTTTTATGCCTGCGTTCCAGGCAGGTGTATTTTCTATAGGTGTAACTACCGTAACCAAACCTTCCTTAAGGGTAATCTCCATACCTACGCCGCCAAACCTTCCTTCTGTATTTGACTTTAACTCGTT
>JAQTPJ010000088.1 GCA_028712915.1 Candidatus Omnitrophota bacterium | reverse complement strand
GCAGGTAGTTGTGTCAGGTAAAGTCAGCAACATAGAAAAAGCAATGGAGTTAGCCAAAGAAAAGGGCGCAAAACGTGCGATTTTACTGGATGTGAGCGGCGCTTTCCATTGTTCTTTGATGGAGGATGCGCGCCAGAAGCTTGCCGCAGAAATTCATAAGGTTAAATTCAACCCGCCTGAAGTTCCTGTTGTGAGTAATGTGACAGCAAAGGCTGAAACCAACATAGACAAAATTACAGAAAACTTGATAAAACAAGTCAGTTCTTCCACTTACTGGGAGGATTCTATAAGGTTTATGTCCGGCGAGGGAGTTGATTGTTTTTTAGAGATCGGCCCCGGCGTTGTATTGAAAGGTTTGAATAAAAGGATAAACCCTCAGATGAAGACAATCAATTTAGGCAATACAGAGCAGATTAACGCTTTTTTGGAAACTTTTAACAAGAGCTAAAAGGAGCTTAGGCATGAAATTAAAAGATAAGGTTAGTTTGGTTACTGGCGCAGCAAGGGGCATAGGCAGGGAGATAGCCCTTCTTTTTGCGGCTGAAGGCAGTGACGTGGTTATCTGTGACGTGGACTTAGAGGCGGCTCAAGCCACTCAAAAGGAAATAGAGGCTCTGGGCAGGCGCTCCTTAAGTTTCAAGGTGGATGTGACTAACGGGGGGCAAGTTGAGGAGATGGTAAATTTAATACTTGACAAATTTTCTAAGATTGATATATTAATAAACAACGCTGGCATTACAAAAGACAATTTGATCTTAAGAATGTCAGAAGATGAGTGGGATAAAGTGCTCTCTGTCAATTTGAAAGGCGCTTTTAACTGTATAAAGGTTATATCGCGGCATATGCTTAAGAAGCGGTACGGCAAAATCGTAAATGTCGCTTCTATTATAGGTATGATCGGTAATGCAGGGCAGGCAAATTACGCCGCTTCCAAAGGCGGGCTTATAGCGCTAACTAAGTCCATAGCAAAGGAATTGGGTTCAAGAAATATAAATGCCAATGCTGTGGCCCCTGGTTTTATCCAGACAGCAATGACGGACAAGCTGCCGGAGGATTACAGGAAACAGATGCTGGAGGGCATACCGATGGGTAAGTTCGGCCTGCCGCAAGACGTGGCAAAGGTTTGTTTGTTTCTGGCGAGTCCGGAGTCGGATTATATAACCGGGCAAGTAATTGTTGTTGACGGCGGCATGACGATGTAAAAGCGGTATTATAAGGAAGATTTTATTTACAAACTGGGTTTATTATAAGACACGAAGCAGGAGGAATAGTATGGCAGATGTACCAGACAAGATCAAGTCGATAATCGCAGAACAACTCGGAGTAAAACCAGAAGAAGTCACTCCGCAAGCTTCCTTTATTGAAGATTTAGGGGCTGATTCTCTGGATACAGTGGAGTTGGTTATGGCATTAGAAGAGGAATTTGGAGTCGAGATCCCTGATGAAGACGCAGAAAAAATGACCACCGTAGGCGATGCCGTTAAATACATTGAAGAGAAGATTGTTACAAAGCAATAAAATCATAAATACAAAATTCTAAAAAATACCCTCCAAGTTATTTCTTTGGAGGGTTTCTATTTTCAGACAGGATTATCTATTATGGAAAAAAGACGCGTGGTAGTTACTGGTTTGGGTGTAATTTCTCCGGTGGGGAATGATGTTGTGTCTATGTGGGATGCCTTGCTAAAAGGCAAGAGTGGTATTTCCCGCATTACGACGTTTGATCCTACTCAATTTGATTCTAAGATTGCCGGAGAAGTTAAGGGGTTTGATCCTTTAAAATACATTTCCTTGAAAGACTCAAGAAGAATGGAAATGTTTATTCAGTTTGCCGTTGCCGCGGCAAAACAGGCTTTACAGGATTCCGGTATTGATATGTCCAAAGAGGACCCTTATAACATAGGTGTTTTGGTAGGTTCGGGAGTAGGCAGCCTTCATATAGTACAAAAGGAGTGCCGTCATTATGAGGCAAAAGGCCCGTCCAGGATATCGCCTTTTATGATACCTTTTTTAATTGTGAACGAAGCAGCGGGAAATGTTGCCATAGTCACAGGGGCAAAAGGTCCTAATTCCTGCGTGGCTACAGCCTGCGCTACCGGCAGCCATACTATAGGCGACGCCTTTAGGATTATTGCGTATGGTTATGCTGATATGATGATTGCAGGCGGTTCGGAGAGTTGTATTACGCCTATGGGCGTAGGTGGATTTTGCGCCCTCAAGGCTTTATCTTGCAGAAATGACGAGCCTGAGAGAGCCTCGCGTCCTTTTGATAAAGATAGGGATGGTTTCATTATGTCAGAAGGCGCGGCTATTGTTATGTTGGAGGAGCTAGAGCACGCGAAAAAACGCGACGCCAAGATATATGCTGAGGTGGCAGGATATGGCATGAGCGGAGACGCATATCATATTACAGCGCCTGATCCCACCGGCGAGCCATCATCTATGGCTATGAGGTTTGCATTAAAAGAAGCAGGGTTTAACCCTGAGGATATTCAGTATATTAATGCCCATGGCACTTCTACGCAATTAAATGACAAGATTGAAACCAAAGCAATAAAGATGTGTTTTAATTCGCAAGCAAAGAATGTGGCTATAAGTTCTACTAAATCTATGACAGGGCATTTGATTGGAGCTGCTGGAGCCATAGAGTGTATTATTTCTGTTTTAGCGATAAGAGATAATGTTGTCCCTCCTACCATAAATCTTGAGCATCCGGACCCTGAATGTGATTTGGATTATGTGCCCAATCATGCTCGCCAGATGCAGGTGAACGCAGCCATGTCCAATTCATTAGGATTTGGCGGTCACAACGCAACCCTTGTGCTTAAGAAGTTCAAGGGGTAATTCGCGTTTTTAAGCTTCAATAATTTCAAATCCAAAAATGGCTTATACGATAACAGAGAAAATACTTTTATCACATACTGATAAAAAATCAGTCAAGCCCGGGGAATTTATCTGGGCAAAGGTTGATTTTGCTTTAGGTAATGATATTACGGCGCCTATTGCCATAAATGAGTTTGAGGGTTATGGGGCAAAGAAAGTATTCGATAATAAAAAGATAGCTTTAATTCCGGATCATTTTACTCCGGCTAAAGATATAAAGAGCGCCCAACAGGCAAAGAGGTTAAAGGAATTCGCCGCGAAACATAAAATCGTGCACTACTATGAAGTCGGCCGCATGGGGATTGAACACGCGCTTTTGCCGGAATTAGGCTTGGTGAAACCAGGAGAGCTAATTATCGGCGCAGATTCTCACACTTGCACGTATGGCGCGCTGGGCGCGTTCTCTACGGGTGTGGGCTCAACAGATTTGGCAGCGGCATGGGTTACGGGCCATTGCTGGCTAAGAGTGCCCGAGAGCATCAAGTTTATATATAAAGGTAAATTGTCCAAATGGGCAAGCGGCAAAGATTTGATTCTTTATACGATTGGCAATATAGGCGTTGACGGCGCTCTATATAAAGCCATGGAGTTTTCAGGCAGCGCCATTGAAAAACTGCCGATGGATGATAGGTTTGCCATGTGTAATATGGCCATAGAGGCCGGCGGAAAATCAGGAATCATTGAGCCCGACGGGATAACGCTTGATTACGTAAAGGAACATAAAGGCAAAAAATCAAAATTCAGGATTTTTAAGAGTGATAAAGGCGCAACGTATTCTGAGGTTAAAGAATACAACGTGTCCGGTCTTGAGCCGCAGGTGGCTTGTCCGCATCTACCCAGTAACGTAAAGCCGGTCAGCAAATTAAAAGACGTAAAAGTTGACCAGGTGGTTATCGGTTCCTGCACTAACGGCCGTATTTTAGATTTAAGGATTGCCGCAAAGATTTTAAAAGGCAGGAAAATTAGTTCTGGTGTCAGGGTTATCGTTATTCCCGCGACTCAGCAGATTTATCTGGATGCGATTAAGGAAGGGTTGGTAGAGATTTTTGTAAAAGCCGGCGCGGTATTCTCTACGCCTACTTGCGGGCCTTGTTTGGGCGGCCACGCAGGTATTTTAGCCGACGGAGAAGTTGCCTTGGCGACAACCAACAGAAACTTTATCGGCAGGATGGGTAGCTCAAAGAGTTTTGTGTATTTATCTAATCCTGCCGTAGCAGCAGCTTCTGCTATAACCGGAAAAATAACACATCCGGAAGAAATATAGATTTACCCCACACCTCCGTGTGGGGAATATAGGATACCATACGCGGAAGCGTGTGGAGGTGAAAATGGTTATTCGAGGCAGAGTCCACAAATTCGGCAGCGATATAAATACCGACGATATTATCGCCGCGAAATATCTGAATACCACAGACGCTAAAGAACTGGGCAGCCACTGCATGGAGACGATTGCTTTGGATTTCAGCCGCAAGGTTAAGAAAGGTGATATAATAGTGGCCGGCAGGAATTTCGGCTGCGGTTCTTCACGGGAGCACGCGCCGGTGGCAATTAAAGGCTGCGGAGTTTCTCTGGTCATAGCGGATAGTTTTGCGCGCATATTTTTCAGGAATTCCATAAATATTGGGCTGCCTATTTTAGAACTCAAGGAGTCCGCGAAGATAAAAGAAGGCGATGAATTGGAAGTAAATTTGGCTAAAGGTGAGATTAGGAATTTGACGCAAAATACAGTCTATAACGCTCAACCGTTTGCAGAGTTTATGAGAGAGTTGATTATGGCGGGAGGGTTGATGAGGTGGCTCAGAAAAGAAAAAGTTAAGAATTAGACTACAGGCTTACGCCTGTAGAATTATTCGAAAATTCCCCACACGTGAGTGTGGGGTGTGTGGAGGAAATAATGTCAGCACAAATAAACCATAAAATAGCGGTAATTCCCGGCGACGGCACAGGGCCGGAGGTCGTGAGAGAGGGTTTGAAAGTCCTCGAGGCAGTAAGCCAAAAGTGCGGTTTTAAATACGAAACCGTAAATTACGATTTTGGCGGAGATAGG
>JAQTPJ010000087.1 GCA_028712915.1 Candidatus Omnitrophota bacterium | reverse complement strand
TATGTATTGGGCAGGCCTGTTGTCGCCCATATCATTGCCGTCAGAAGCGGGCATTTTCTTAATCATCAGTTAGTCAAAAAAATCAGCAAGGTCTTTAATAGGCAGAATATTGCCGCCATAAAATCAAGTATACATATAGAACCCGGGCAGAATGAATTGGATATCCAGACAATAATGCGTATACTGCCGCATCGTTACCCGTTCCTTTTAGTTGATAGGATTATAGAGTTGGAGGCAGGCAAGCGCGCCGTGGGTATTAAGAATGTTACGGTCAACGAATTATTCTTTAACGGGCATTTTCCCGGCAGGCCGGTTATGCCTGGAGTGCTCATGATAGAGGCAATGGCGCAGGTAGGCGGTGTGCTTATGCTAAGCCCGGCGGAAAACAGAGGAAAATTAGCATTTTTTATGTCCATAGATAATGCAAAATTCAGGAAGACGGTTGTGCCGGGAGACCAGCTTGTTATAGAGGTGAAAGTAGGAAAGTTGCGTTCCAAATTCGGGCAGTTGTTTGCCACAGCCTCTGTTGATGGTAACGTTGTTACAGAAGCAGAATTAATGTTTGCCCTGGCAGACGCATAGAAAAATGAGCAAAATTCATCCCACCGCTATAATTTCCGAAAAGGCGCATTTAGGCGCCGATGTAGAAGTCGGCCCTTTCAGCGTTATAGGGGATAGTGTTAAGATTGGCAAAGGCACTAAAATCCTGAACAACGTAACGATTACCGGTTCTACCGAAATAGGGCAGGCTAATAAAATATTTTCCTACGCAGTTATCGGCAGCCCGCCGCAGGATTTAAAGTATAAAGGCGAGAATAGCCCGCTTTGTATCGGAGATAATAATACTATAAGGGAATTTGTAACTATAAATCCGGGCACGCAGGATCATTCTACGCGCATAGGCAGCGATAATCTGATAATGGCTTACAGCCACATAGCCCACGATTGCCAGGTGGGCAATAAGTGCATTTTTTCCAATAATGCCACGCTTGCAGGGCATGTAACAGTCGAAGATGAAGTTGTAATCGGCGGGCTTTCTGCGGTGCACCAGTTTACGCGCCTTGGGAGATTAGCTATAATCGGCGGTTGTTCCAAAGTTGTCCAGGATGTTCCGCCGTATTCTACATGCGATGGCCATCCCGCAAAAGTATATGGTATAAATTTTGTCGGACTCAAAAGGGCCAATATTTCTTTAGAGACGACACACCAGTTAAAGAACGCTTTTAAGATTTTATTTCATTCCGGGCTTTCCCTGCCTCACGCAATAGACCAGATAAAGAAAGAATTTACAAACCCATCAGCCGAATTATCACACCTTATCGATTTTGTCAGCAGTTCTCAAAGAGGCATAAGTCGTTAAAATGCATTCCAAATTGGCTACCCAGCAGAAAATCGGTTTGATTTCAGGAAGCGGCAAGTTTCCTTTTATGTTTGCCAAAGCGGCGAAGGAAAAAGGTTTTTATATCGTGAGCATAGCCATACAAGGCAATACCGATGGCCGCCTAAAGAGGTTTGTCGACGAGATTAAGTGGTTTAAGATAAGCGAATTCCGCAAAATCCTTGATTTTCTGAAAGAAAAACAGATAGATAGCGTAGTTATGGCAGGGCAGATTAAGCCGCGCACATTGTTTAACAAAGAGATTCTTCGCGACGAAGAATTAAGGAATTTGATTGTGGATTTAGAAGACAGGCGCGCTGATTCCGTGTTTGGGGCTATTGCGGAAAAGATAAAGGAATCAGGCATAGATCTTTTGGATTCCACGATTTTACTTAAAGAACATTTACCCGAGAAAGGCGTTTTGACGCCGCAGGAGCCTACGGAAGAAATTTGGGATAGTATAAATTTCGGTTTTCAGATGGCAAAGGAGATAGCCCGCCTTGATATAGGCCAGATCGTGGTGGTTAAAAATAAGACGGTAGTGGCTGTAGAATCTATGGAAGGCACCGATGCCACAATCCTTCGCGCCGGCAGTATCGCCAACAGAGGATGCATAGCGGTAAAGGTTTCCAAGCCCAACCAGGATATGCGTTTTGACATACCCGTAGTGGGGCTTCGCACCATAAAAAATTTGATACGCATAAAGGCAAGCTGCCTCGCCTTTGAGGCAGGTAAGACCCTTTTTATCGACAGGGAAAAGTGTATTAAGAAGGCAAGGCGCAATAATTTAATAGTGGTAGCGGTATAAAAATTATTATATAATTATAAATCAGGACAGAGAGGGAGATTGGTTATTCTCCCTTTGTTTATTTTATCCGCCTGATAAATTAATGATATCACGGATAAAGCATGCGAGGGTTTCATGAACCATATCTACGGACCGGTTAGTTCAAGGCGGTTGGGCGTATCTTTAGGAGTGAGCGTCACTCCTTATAAATATTGCCCGTTAAATTGTGTTTACTGCCAGCTAAAGCATACCACAAAATTTACGCTGGACAGGAAAGAATACGTTAAGGCCGAATCCATAATCTCGGAAGTCGCTCAATTTTTTAAAGCCCACCCCGAACACCAGAATATAGATTATATTACGCTTTCGGGATCCGGAGAGCCGTTATTAAATTCCAAGATAGAAATTATAATAAGCGGTATTAAAAAATTAACCAACGTGCCGCTTGCCCTTATAACAAATTCCGTTTTGCTTTATGATAAAGACGTAAGGCGCGATATTTTGAAAGCGGACTTAATTCTTCCTTCGCTGGACGCGGTAACTCAGGATGTGTTTAATAAAATAGACAGGCCTGTTAATTCGCCGCGCATAAACATAGAAAACGTAATAGGCGGGCTTATAGAATTACGCAGGGAATTTAAGGGCAAAATTTGGCTTGAGATAATGTTGGTAAAGGATATAAACGACAGCATAGAATATGCCGCTAAGTTTAAGGAAGTTATAGATAAAATAAATCCGGATAAAATTCAATTAAATATTCCCAGCCGTATGCCTTGCGAGGCATGGGTAAAAATCCCTACGCCGCGGCGGATAAAAAAAATCCAGTCGATCTTAGGGGAAAAATGCGAATTGATGTAGTTTAACCTGAAAAGGGGAAATCGGATTTTTAATAATGCGCCCATAGCTCAATTGGACAGAGCGCCAGTCTTCGGAACTGGATGTTGCAGGTTCAACTCCTGCTGGGCGTGTTATTTTTTATCGTATGAAAGTGACTAATCTTAATCATAAAACGGCAATTATCATTTTAATAGCATTTGCTTTTATAGTATACGCAAACTCTTTGTTTAATTCGTTTGTCTGGGATGATTTTCTTGTCATCGTAAATAATAATTTTGTTAAATCCTGGAATAATTTTCCTCTGCTTTTTAAAAGAGACTACCTGAATTTCCTCTCAGGCGCAGGCTACGCAGGAAAATATAACCTGGGCTCGGGAGAGAGTAGTTACCGGCCGGTAGTTACGTTCTCTTATTTACTAGATTATTCTTTCTGGAAGCTGAATCCCTTCGGTTACCATCTCACTAATGTCCTTTTGCATATATTAAATGTCCTCTTGCTTTATATTCTTTTAAATTTAATAACGAAAGATATAAAGGTGGCACTGTTGGCTTCTTTATTTTTTGCCCTGCATCCTGTTAACGTGGAAGCGGTAAGTTGTATTTCTTTCAGGGAAGACTTACTGGCGTTTTTATTTATGGTATCTTCGTTTATCGTGTTTATTAAATCGAATCTCTATGCTGGGGTAAAAAAAGCAGTCAGTTATCTTAGTTCTGTATTTTTGTTCTTTTTAGCCTTGTTTTCCAAAGAGATGGCTGTGATGTTTCCTTTTGTCTTGGCGCTCTACGATTATTATTTTGTTTATAAAGGCAACAGGAAGGAATTCTTGGCCGATTTTAAATCGCGCTATGGCGGTTATGTAGCGGTTATATTATTTTTCCTCTGGGTTTGGTTTTTCCCTATGGGCAATGTTAAGGAAATGATAGCAAAATACCCAGGAGGGAGTTTTTACTTAAATATCCTTACCATCTCTAAGGTCGTAGCCACTTATATAAGGTGGCTTTTCGTGCCAATAAACATACACATGTCGATTCCTGACGTCGGCTATGTTTATTCTTTAGCTGCCCGTTCTTTGTTTGATTTGGATGTTTTGTTTTCGTTATCATTGATTGTTTTATGTCTTGCTGCCGCTATAAAATTGCGAAGGGAATTCAAGGTTGTCTCATTTTCCATATTGTGGTTTTTCATTACGCTAGTTCCCGTATTAAATATATTCCCCATAGGGATGATACTGGCAGGCCATTTCTTGTATATCCCGTCAGTGGGTTTTTGCCTGTTGTCAGCCATCTTATTAGTCAGGTTGCCTTCTTTAACTTATCTTTCGCTGCCGGCAGCAGTTTTGAATAAGATAAGGACGGATATAATTATAGTTATCATTATCTTTTATTCTATGTTTACGGTAGTGGGGAATTTATTCTGGAAGAATAACATAGCGTTATGGTTGGAGCTGGCAAGGCAGCATCCTAATAATGCCCTGGTAAATAATAATACAGGATGTGAATACAATGCCTTGGGAAAGAATGAAAAGGCGATAATGTTTTTTAAAAAGGCGCTGGAGATTAAACCGGATTTTTATTTAAGCCACTATAATTTGGGGATAGCCTATTACCGATTAGGCATGCTGAATGAGGCGGTATCTTCTTACAAAAAGGCGATAGAGCATTCTCCAAATTTTGCGCAGGCATACAATAACCTCGGAGCCGCATACAGAGATTTGGGTAATAGCGAGGAGGCGGTTTCTTTATATAAAAAAGCTTTAGAGATAAATCCCTCATACTCAGGAGCCTGCTATAATCTGGCTTTAATCTATGTGTCAAATGGCCAGGATGAATTAGCCGCCAAGTACTATAATAAGGCAAGGGAATTAGGTTTCAGCGCTGCTTATTCTTCAGGCCCTTCAGTATCCAAAAGCGAATACGGAGACGGGCGTTTTAATTAATAAATTTTCTGTTGAGAGATTATCCTGGTT
>JAQTPJ010000086.1 GCA_028712915.1 Candidatus Omnitrophota bacterium | reverse complement strand
TTTCAAATTGTATAATTTTGGTTTTCCGTCGGATTTTGTTACTTTCGGCAAGAGAGAGGAATTATTCCATTTGTACGGGCTTTTACCGGAACAGATTGCCAAAAAGATCCTAAGCCTTACAAGAAAGGAAATTTAGATATTATGATTCGCACAAGATTTGCGCCATCGCCAACAGGATACCTGCATATCGGCGGAGCGCGCACATGCCTGTTTAACTGGTTATTCGCGCGCGCCAATAAAGGAAAGTTTATCCTGCGCATAGAGGATACTGATAAAGTGCGCTCCAAGCAGGAATACCTGGATGAAATACTAAACAGCCTAAAATGGCTTGGCCTTGATTGGGATGAGATATATTACCAGAGCCAGAGGTTCCCTTTATACCTGGAGCTGGCAAAGAAGTTGCTTGCCGAAGGAAAGGCCTATGAAGCGGAAGACGGCCTGGGCGCGATAATCCTTAAGATTCCGCAAAAGACGGTTGAGATAGACGACCTTATCCACGGAAAAATTGTTTTCGATACAGCCACGATAAAAGACCAGGTGCTTATTAAATCCGACGGGACGCCCACGTATAATTTTGCCTGTGTTGTAGACGATGCCGATTTAAAATTATCCCATATAATCCGCGGAGATGACCATATTTCCAATACGCCCAAACAAATCGTTATTTATGAAGCCTTAGGCTTCGCGCTTCCGGCATTCGCGCATATACCTATGATCCTGTCCGGGCAGGGAGGAAGGCTGTCAAAACGTTTTGGCGCGACCGCAATCAGCGAGTATAAAAATATGGGTTTCTTGGCGGAGGCAACAGTAAATTACCTAAGCCTTTTGGGCTGGTCGCCGGGAGAAAACCAGGAAATAGTTTCCAAAGACGAAGCGGTGAAGAAATTTTCCATTAAAGACGTAAATCATACTGCTGCCGCCTTTAATTTGGATAAATTCAGGTGGGTCAATAATTATTACATAAAGAATTTAGAGCCGGACAAACTGCTTGAACTTTTGATGCCGTTTTTTAGAGAAAAAGGCTACATAAAAGACGATAATTTCGATAGAAATTGGCTGGTTGATTTGGTAAAATTATTCCAGCCGCGCGTAAGCACATTGATGGAGTTGGTGGAGTGGCCGGTATTTTGTTTTACGCAAGATGTTGAGTTCAGCCCCGAGGCAAAGGAAAAATTATTAGAGAACAATTTATCCAAAGAATTTGAATTGCTAAAAGAACGGTTTGCCTCGCTGGATAAATTTGACCATACAAGTGTAGAGGAGGTTTTTAGAAAAACCATTGAGGAATTAAAAATCAAGAGCAAGGTTTTAATTCATCCTCTGCGCGCAGCCCTGACAGGCGCGTTAATCGGCCCGGGCATATTCGAGGTTATTTCTTTATTAGGCAAAGACAGGGTTTCCAAGAGGTTGTCTAAGGCAATAGAATTGTTAAAGGAGAGCAAGCGATGACAAAGATGAATTATCGTTCATTGGCGCTTTCGGCATTGTTGATTGTGATGATTTTTGCGGCTGGCTGCGAAACTTTAAAGGGCGCAGCGCAGGGTTTTAAGCGCGACTGGAATAAGTTAATGGAATGGAACGAGCAATCCCAGGATGTCGCCTGGTAGGATAATTTGAATTATTGCCCTCTAGTGCAATGGTAGCACGACTGGCTCTGGACCAGTTAATCGTGGTTCGAATCCACGGGGGGCAGCCAGATTTAGCAATTTTTAGTAATTATGCGCGGGTGGCGGAATGGCAGACGCACATGTTTGAGGGGCATGTGGCCGCAAGGTCGTAGGAGTTCAAGTCTCCTCCCGCGCATAGGGTTCTCCCGCACCAAAATAAAGCCGTCGTTTAGCGACGGCAAATTAAGCGAGATCCCGCCCGAGCGTTAGCGAGGGGCGGGAAAGTCCCTCTCCGCGCATTATAAATTCAGCATTCATTTTTTATAATCCCCGTCTTTTAACCGCAGTATTTTTAGTTTAATTCTCTCCAACGCTGGCTATTCAAGCCTTTAGTGTTTTCCTAATATTCCCTAAGATTTTGTTATTTCTTCATAACATTTATAAGCAAGAGGAGGTAGCAATGGCAGATTTAGAATCAATAGGCAGGATTGAGAGCAAAATTTTTCAGATTAGAGGAAAAAAAGTAATGTTGGACAAGGATCTTGCGCTGCTTTATGGAGTCAAGCCAATAGCCTTAAGACAACAGGTAAAAAGGAACAGAGAAAGGTTTCCGGCAGATTTTATGTTTCAGCTTACAGAAGGCGAGGCAAAAAACATGGTATCACATTTTGTGATACCATCAAAACAAAGCATGGGCGGATTCTTGCCGTATGTTTTTACTGAACAGGGAGTGGCTATGCTTTCCAGTGTTCTGCGCAGCAGGCGCGCGGTATCGGTAAATATCCATATTATGCGCGCGTTTGTGAATTTAAGGCGCATGGCGTTAACTTATGCGGGTTTAAAGCGCAAGATAGACGAGATGGAGGAAAAATATGACACGCAATTTAAGGCTGTATTTGACGCGTTCAGGAAATTGTTTGAGCCGCCTAAAAAAGAAAGGAAAATAATCGGTTTTAGCCCTGCCGTTGATCCTTAACGTAGTTTGATTTCTCGACGCTCTTGGCCTGCCGTTTTAACTCTGCGCCGATTTCTCCGATTTCAGCCACATGCGAAATTTTCCTTTTTTCGTTGGAGACTAATCCGATAGAAACAGACAGGAGGGGTATTTTTCTTTCAATCCCCTGGCGGTCTTTGCCGAGGATAAATCCTGCTTTTTTATCTTCTTCGGTATAGAATGAGGGAGAGATTTTATCAAAGTCGGCGATTATTTTTTCACATATCGCGTCTGCTTTGTCCACTGAAGTAATTACTACAAAGTCGTCTCCGCCGATGTGGCCGATAAAATCATCGGGGTTGCCGAGCTCCGATGTGGTCCTTATCAATATTCGCGCGCATTCCTTGATTACTTCGTCGCCGTGTTCAAATCCATATTTGTCATTATAGGCTTTAAATTTGTCTAAATCCAGATAGCAGACGGCGTATGTTGAATTTTGGTCTATTTTTTTCTGTAGTTCATTTAATATTGAGACGTTCCCCGGCAGCCTGGTCAGCGGGTTTGCTTCTAAATCACGCCGAGACCTTCTGATAATCATTCTTATCCTGGCGATCAGCTCTTGCGGCTCAAATGGTTTTACGATGTAGTCGTCCGCTCCGGCGTTCAGCCCGCCGACCTTGTCCGCGACATCGCCTTTTCCCGTCAACATTATTATGGGCATATGGCTCAGCAAAGTGTCTTTTTTGAGCTGCTGGCAGACTTGCCTGCCGTCCATTTTGGGCATTTTGAAATCCACGATAACTAAGTCAGGATTTTTAGTCTGGGCAAACTTTAATCCTTCTAGCCCGTCGGACGCTTCTATGACTTCATAATCCTCTTGGGACAGAGTGATATTCAACACGTCGCGTATATCAGGATCGTCGTCTATAATTAAGATTTTTGTTCGCGGCATACAATCTCCTCAATTTCTTTTACCAATGCGTCTATAGTAAATGGTTTAGTCAGGTATTTGGCGGCGCCTAATGTGAGCCCATGCTGTTGGTCTTTTTTGGAGATGAGAGTCCCTGTCAGGACAATGACCGGAATATTGCTATATCGGGGTTCTTTCTTAAGGTGTTTTATCAGTTCAAAACCATCCATTTTCGGCATATTGATATCCGTCATTATAAGGCACGGTATGCATATCTTTAGTTTTTCCAAAGCGTCCAAGCCGTTATTCGCGCCCGTAACAATCAGGTTTTTGTCTTTAAGCGCCAGGCTGATTATGTCTATTACATCTGATTCGTCGTCTACCACAAGGATATTTTTTATCTGCGCGCTGATTCCTATTTTTTCTATTGTTTGTTTGATTTTTATAACCAGTTCGTCCGGCTTAAAAGGCTTGGAGACGTAATCAGTGATGCCCTGTATATATTTATCTTTATCCTGGGCTAAGACAGAAAGGATGATAATAGGTATATCTTTGGTTTCAGGGTTTTCTTTAATAATTTTGGCTGCCTGGAACCCGTCGATATTGGGCATTATAATATCCATAGTGATTATGTCCGGCTTTTCCCGCCTGGCCATTTCAATGGCAGTCTTTCCGTCGCCTGCCTCCAGCACCTGGAAGCCGGCGCCTTCCAGCGAAATCTTTATGATTTCCCTGATGTCCTGCTCATCGTCTACTATAAGGATTTTCTTTGGCATTTTGTCAGCCCTTTGATGCCGGCAGAGTAAAACTGAATGTAGTCCCTTTGTTTAATTTGCTGGTAAACCAGATTTTACCCTTATGGGCTTCAACAATATATTTTACCAGGGAAAGACCTAGCCCGGTGCCTTTTACGTTCTGGTTGATTTCGTTGTCTTCACGGTAGAATTCGCCGAATATTTTACCCAGATTTTTTTCCGCAATCCCCATCCCGGTGTCTTCCACATCTATCTGCACGGCTCCATCTGCCTTTTTTGCCCTGACAGTGATTTTTCCATCCGGCGGAGTGAATTTTAGCGAGTTGCCTATGAGGTTTATGAATACTCGCTGCAGCTGGTTTATATCAGCGGGCAGAGTAGAGATATTATCTGCTAATTCCTGGGAGAAATTTATCTGCTTTTCTTTAAATTGCGGAGCCAATAAATCAGAAACAGCATCCAGCAATCTTTTTAAATCAATATCCTCGATTTTCATTTCTACTCTTCCGGATTCAATGCGGGATATATCCAATATATTATTTATAAGCTGGGACAGGCTGTCCGCGTGTTTATTTATTTTCTCCAGGCGTTCCTTTACGGGCTGCGGTAATTCTCCTAATTTGCCCGCGCTCAGCAGGGAGGCATATCCTTTTATGGAAGTGAGAGGGGTGCGTAGTTCGTGCGATACAGCGGAGACAAAGTCGCTCTTTGGTTTGGTTACAACTTTTATTTCTTCAAGGGCCGCGCTTAATTCCCTTGTGCG
>JAQTPJ010000085.1 GCA_028712915.1 Candidatus Omnitrophota bacterium | reverse complement strand
GAGGCAATGGATGGATTCCCTGTAACGATTAGGTTGTTGGATCCGCCTTTGCATGAATTTGTGCCTAAACAGGATGAGCAGCTGGATCATTTAGCCAAAAGCTTAAATATCAGCCGCCAGGATTTGGACAAGAGGGCTGCGTTATTGCATGAAAGCAATCCCATGATGGGCCATCGCGGCGTAAGGTTAGGGGTGACTTATCCTGAAGTGACTGAAATGCAGGTGCGCGCCATACTTGAGTCAGCGGCGGAATTAATCAAAGAAGGCAAAAAGGTTTATCCGGAAATAATGGTTCCTGTGGTTTGCGACGTAAAAGAACTGGAAAACCAGTTTGCCATAATTACTAAAGTTTACAAAGAAGTTTTAGCCAAGTATAACTTAAAGAAGCTTTCCTATATGGCCGGCACGATGATTGAGATTCCGCGCGCGGCTTTGGTGGCGGATAAAATTGCCGCTGTGGCTGAATTCTTTTCTTTCGGGACAAACGATCTTACGCAGATGACGTTTGGTTTTTCGCGCGATGACATCGGCGGATTCCTGCCGGATTACCTCAATAAAGGGATACTTGCGGCAGACCCATTCCAGACGATTGACCAGATGGCTGTGGGCGAGTTGATTAAAATAGGGATTACGCGCGGCAGAAAGGCGCGTAAGGACTTAAAAGTTGGTATATGCGGCGAGCATGGCGGTGAGCCGGCGTCAGTGGAATTTTGCCACAAGGCGGGAATGAACTACGTGAGTTGTTCGCCGTTTCGCGTTCCTATTGCCAGATTGGCCTCAGCCCAGGCCGTGATAAAAGAGAAAAAGAAGAGTTAATTCACACCCCACGCTCACGCGTGGGGAATATTCGAAAATTCCCCATACGTAAGTATGGGGTAAGAACTACCGAACAAAGTGAGGTAGGATGGATCCGATTAAAGCCTATATTAAGGATGTAAGAAAAGCTCCTCTTTTGACAGCCGAGGAAGAAATTGATTTGGCTAATAAATTTAAAAAAGGTGATCTTCCCGCGAGGGATAAGCTTATTCGTTCCAACCTCAGGTTAGTAATCAGTATTGCCAAGAGGTATATGAATTTGGGAATGCCTTTCTTGGATCTCATCGAAGAGGGTAATATCGGTTTAATGAAGGCGGTAGAGAAATTCAATCCCCGCAAAGGATTCCGTTTTTCTACTTATGCGGCCTGGTGGATAAGGCAGAGCGTTACGCGTTCTATTTTTGACCAGTCGCGTACAGTGCGCCTTCCTGTTTATATGAGCGAATTGATTTCCAAGTGGAAAAAGGCCAACGAGAAACTCACCCATAAATATAAAAGGTTGCCTACCGCAAAAGAACTTTCCAAGGTTATGAAAATATCCGTTGATAAAGTGGAGGATATTCATAACACGATGCTGGCTAAGTCTTCGTCTTTAGATGCGCCTATCAGCGACGATGGAGAGGGCAGCATCGTAGATTTGGTTGCCGATAAGGATTCTTTCAAAACGCAGGACGAGTTAAATGTTTTCTTCAATAAAGAAAGGGTCGACAGCCTTCTGGAGGTTCCCAGTAAGCGGGAGAAGGAAGTTTTAGATTTACGCTTTGGGCTTTCAGACGGAGTGGCGCATACGCTTTCGGAAGTAGCGAAGAAATTAGGCGTTTCCCGCGAAAGAATAAGGCAGATTGAAGAAAATGCCATTAAGAAATTGCGTAATTTCGAAGCAAAGTATAAGAAGGAGAAGATATGAGCCAGTCATTAGCCAGGCATATTCGCAGTATCCCGGATTTCCCCAAGAAAGGTATTTTATTCAGGGATGTCACTACGCTCATAAAAAATAAAAAGGCCTTTAGGGAGACTATTGACAAAATGGCGGCATCCTATAAGGGTAAAAAGATTGATATGATTGTAGGTGTTGAGGCGCGCGGTTTTATTTTTGGCGGGGCATTGGCTTACAAGTTGGGTGTGGGTTTCGTGCCTGTGAGAAAAAAAGGCAAACTCCCTTATAAAACTTACCAGGCAACTTATGATTTGGAATATGGGACTGATACTTTGGAAGTGCATACGGATGCCATTAAAAAAGGCATGAAGGTTTTAATTGTGGATGATTTGCTGGCAACCGGCGGTACGGTTGGCGCAGTTGTCAAAATGATGAACGAGCTGAAAGCAAAGATTACGGGAATAATATTTTTAGTAGAGTTAGTAGATTTGAAGGGCAAAGATAAACTCAAAGGCTATCCTTTGAAATCTTTGATAAAATTTAGAGGTGAATAGATAAACCATAAACTTAAAACACTAAACTCTAAATCCTAAATAAACTCAAAATCTAAAACTCAAAATTCAAAACAGGAGTTTTGAGTTTTAGAAAATTTGGGTTTTAGATTTGTTTATGATTTAGGGTTTAGAATTTAGAGTTTGTTTTTAGATTTGCCCCAGTAGCTCAGTCGGATAGAGCACAGGTTTCCTAAACCTGGTGTCGCAGGTTCAATTCCTGCTTGGGGCACTTATATAAAATCACCCTACGCTCACGCGTGGGGAATATTCGAAAATTCCCTATACGTGAGTACGGGGTAATAATCACTGTACTATGTTTGACTTACATACACACACATTATTAAGCGATGGTGAATTATTGCCGTCGGAATTAGCCAGAAGGTACGAAGATAAAGGCTATAAGGCTATTGCCATTACTGACCATGTAGATGTTTCCAATATTAAAACGGTAGTTGCGGCAATTGTAGAGTTTTGCAAGAAGTGGCCTAAGAACAGGATAAAGGTTATTCCCGGAGTAGAATTAACCCATATCCCTCTTGAGCATTTCCAGCCTTTAATAAAATACGCAAGAAAGAATGGTATTAAAGTTATAGTGGCGCACGGCGAAACTGTTTCAGAGCCGGTTATCAAAGGCACGAACAAAAAGGCGTTGAGCTCCGGAATTGATATTTTGGCCCATCCCGGATTTATAACTAAGGAAGATGTGAAATTGGCAAAGAGGCGCGGAGTTTTCCTGGAAGTTACAGCCCGCAAATCGCACTGCACAACTAATAATCATGTAGTTGAATTAGCCAAGGAATATGGCGCCAAATTGATAGTTAATACAGACAGCCATTCTGTACAGGATATTCTCAGAATTTCCGATTTGAACAAACAAGCCGTGAAATCAGGCTTAAATAAGGCGTATCTTGAGAGAATACATAAAGATACAGCCCGATTCATTGACAAAATTACATAAAATTAAAACAAAACATATATTGTAATTACGCAGTGCTTTATTAGTAAAATTTTCCTAGCGAGGCAAGCCGCAGGAAAGTGCAAAAAATACTTGACAACGTATTATAGCTATGATATTTTTAAAACAAAGTAGCGTTATATCGTCAAGGACAGTTTCAAAACAAGGCGGAAAGGGGGCAGGTGAAACAGAAAGCCAGAAGCTGTCAGGTCCAGGACGATATAACAATAGATAGAAAATAATACTAGGAGTAAAACCTAGTTCGTAATAAATAAGAAAATAAAATTATAGAAAATAAAAGGAGGAAAAATGGGTAAACGCTTAATGCTAATGCTGGTTTGTGCGTTAATAGTAGGTTTAGCTTTGCCTGCTTTCGCAGAAGTCCAGAACGTTAAGGTTAGCGGAGATATGACGATGTATGGCATCAGCAGGTCAGGCTTTGACGTTGGAGATACTCAACAGAAAGCTGATGATACAGAATCTCACGCCGCAACCATAACTCGCTTAAGAATTGATGCTGACTTAACGGAAAATGTAGGCGCGACAATCAGGTTGTTGAATGAGAGAGATTGGAATCAGGAAGCAGGTACGTCTAATGATGTAGTCCTTGATTTGGCAAGCGTCACTTTAAAGGAGTTTCTTTATTCTCCTTTAACGTTGACCCTAGGTAGGCAGGAAATCCAATTTGGTAATGGTTTTATTGTTGGCGATCCAGATACCAATAATAATGCTAATGGAAGCACCTTGACTGATTTTGACCTTTCGTCAAAGAAAGCGTTTGACGCAGTCAGAGCTACATTAAATTATGACCCGCTTGTTGTTGATTTAATTTGGGCAAAGATTGATGAAAATACCGTATTGGGCACTAACACAAACACAGAGAAAGATGATATTGATCTTTTTGGCGTGAATGCGCGCTATGATTTTGGCGGAAACTGGAAGACGATTGGCGAAATGTATTATTTTGGCAAAGTTGATAACAGCGTCCGCGATACAAACGCAGCGGAACCAGTAAATAAGAAAGCAACCAAAGTCAATACTATTGGCGCAAGAGCAGAAGTAAGCCCTACTGAAAGATTAAATCTTCAGGGAGAAACAGCCTATCAGTTTGGTGAGTATAATGATGGTGCTGTTGGTACTCAATCAAACTCCAATATATCAGCATGGGCAGCTCAGGGTATAGCTACATACGCTTTAGATATGAAATATAGCCCTGTGTTATCAGCAATCTACAGCTATTATGCTTGTGGTAATGATGGTAATGCAGCAAAGTCTTGGGATCCGATGTTTGAGAACCAGACAAGCGGCCATATCGCCAATGTTTTGTTTAACGCAACACAGTCGCACGTATTGAACTTACGCGGCAGCATAGTTCCAGCTGAGGATATGAAGCTAACGTTGGATTATGTATGGCTTGAGCTTGCTCGCGATTTGCCAGCTGGTAGCGTTATTGCTACGCGCAGCCAGGACCACACACAGGTTGTTCATACATACAATCCTGGCAATACACATCTTGGAGATGAGATTGATTTAACGCTATCTTATGATTATACAGAAGATGTGCAGCTTAGCTTAATGGCCGGCTATTTTAAGCCTGGTCAGGCTTTCGATGTATCTGATAATCGTTTCGGCGATGTTAAAGAAGTAATCGCATCAGTAAAAGTTTCCTTCTAAGGTAATTTAACTTAGTCAAGGATTGTATTAAACCCTTGGCGTCCGATTGGGCGTCAAGGGTTTTTTATTGAGCCCGCCAAGAATAATGGCAAGATCG
>JAQTPJ010000084.1 GCA_028712915.1 Candidatus Omnitrophota bacterium | reverse complement strand
CCAGGAAGTCATCTCAATCCTTTTAGAAAAAGGGATAAAAGTTCCCGACGACGTATCTGTAATCGGCTTTGACGATAATCCGATTTGCCTAGCCGGTTCGGTAGCCCTTACTACGGTAAGGCAGCCCTTGATTGAAATGGCCGCCCAAGCGGCGTCTTTATTGCATAAAATTATGTCATCTAAGCCCGCGAAGCCTTCCGCAAAGACAAAGATAATTTTAGACACTGATTTGATTATTAGAGAATCTTGTCGCCAGATTTAGAAATCTATTTGTAGATTGATAAAAAACTCTAAACTCTAAATCCTTCCCGCTAAAGACGGGATCCCGCCAAAGCGTAAGCGACGGCGGGAAAACTCTAAATAAACTTAATCCTTCGACTATGCTCAGGATTGATGCTGAGTGGAATCGAAGCATCAAATGCTCAAAATACAAAATCCAAAAATTTCTTTGTTTTGAGTTTTGAATTTTAGATTTTGCCTGCCTGTCGGCAGACAGGGATTTATTTGGGATTTAGAATTTTGGATTTAGGATTTAGCGATTCGTATCTAACGCAGTTCGGTTAACATGGATATCAAAAATCATTTTCTTGCTACCGGAATAGGAAGCCTTCCTTTTACAGATTTAGAAAAGGCGCTGGATTTTGTTTTGGATAATTTTTCAGCCCATATCCCTTTTTGGCCGCAATTACCCCGCAAGTCTTTTTTGGAAAGCATGCACGTCCAGTTTTCACAGGGTTTTCCCGGCGTAAAAATAGACTTATCCAGAAAGAATGTCTATATTGATACACAGGGCAATTCTTTTATGGAGGAGTTTGAGGAGTGTTATGACGCCTTAAATAACAAACGCCAGGATTTTTTTAGCGTAAGCCCGGACTACGCTGCCGGCCTGGACGGATTCCTGAAAAATATAAAGAATAAGAATTCCAATTTTATAAAAGGACAGGTTATCGGCCCCATAAGTTATGGCATGACTTTATTAGACGAGAAAAAGAGGCCGCTTATATTCAATAAGGAACTGTCAGAGATTATCCCGCAATTTTTAGGACTCAAGGCAAAATGGCAGATAAAGGAATTTAAGAAAGCGGCCAAGTCCGGCATCGTTATGTTTATAGACGAGCCGTATCTGGTAGCCATAGGCACAAATCAATTCGCTGGGCTGGACGGCACTAAAATATCATCCCAGTTAAATTCGGTTATCAATGAAATACACCAGGAAAATGCCCTTGCCGGAATTCACTGCTGCGGCAATACCGACTGGTCTATCATATTGGGAACCGATATCGACATATTAAGCTTTGACGCTTTTGGTTTCATGGATAATCTGCTTATCTATAAAGACAGCCTGGATAAATTTATAAAAAGAGGCGGGGTGCTCGCTTTTGGCATTGTGCCCAACCGCCAGGATTATAATTTAGAGGGCTATGCGCAATCCGCCCTGAAGATTATTAAAAATGAACCCTGGCTTTTAAAGAACGGCGCAATAATCACTCCCAGCTGCGGATGCGGCACGCTTAGCGAGGATCTTGCCAAAAGAATCCATTTATTAACAATAGAAATCGCCGATAAGTTAGCGGCTTTGCAAAAGAGATAAGCGTAAATATCAATAACCGATTAATAACCAAACACCAAGATGCAATAATCAAACAATGACCAATAATCAAATCCTAATAACCAAAAATACAACAAATATTGGGTATTGGATATTTTAATTTGGGATTTATTTGGTGATTGTTTCTTGGTTCTTGGATATTTTCTATATAAAGCATCCTATAAATAGTGTCCAACTTTAAACTTATTATTTTCGACATCGACGGGACTTTAGTAAACAGTTACCCCGCTATTATCTCCAGCGTAAATTATGCTTTAGAGAAACTGCGTTTAAGAAGGCGTTCAGCCCTTGAAATAAAGCGGGCGGTGGGATTGGGTGATAAGGCTTTACTTGCGCCTTTTGTGGGCAGAAAATACGCGGACCGCGCTTTAAAGATTTATCGCAAACACCACCAGAAATCTTTGACAGAAAAAAGCAGGTTTATGCCTTACGCAAAGAGGCTTTTGGATTATTTGAATAAAAAAGGGTATAAATTGGCCATAGCCAGCAACCGCCCGAATAAATTTTCCCATATTTTGCTCAGGCACCTAAAGATTAAAAGTTTTTTCGATTATATTTTATGTAAAGACGAGATACGATTCGGCAAGCCGCACCCCAGCATATTGAAAAAAATTATGCGAAAGTTAGGCGTTTCCCGCGGCCAGGCGCTTTATGTGGGCGATATGGCGATAGATGTGCGCACGGCAAAGCGCGCTAAGGTTAAAATGTTCGCCGTGGCTACCGGTTCAAACTCGTTTGCGGAATTAAAAAAAGAGAATCCGGATTTTTTGGCTAAAAGCCTGTCGCCGCTGTTTAAGAAACTATAAGATGGTTAATAATGGTTAACATTGGTTATATTAAAATAAAAGCAACTGTTATTAACAGAATTTAAGTAGACAGGTTAAACCCTAAACTCAAAACACTAAACTCTAAATAAACACAAAATCTAAAATTCAAAATCCAAAACAGCAGTTTTGAGTTTGGAGAATTTGGGTTTGGGATTTGTTTAGGATTTAGGGTTTAGGATTTAGAGTTTAACATGGAGCAAAATAATAGATCAACAGAGGTTAATATTAGTTGCGAAAAGTAACCATTTTTAACTAACTCTAATTTATCTGAGTTTATTAACTATTATTAATTGTTATTAACCATCTTTATGGTAGACATTCTACTACTAATTATGCTTTTGTCGCTTTCGGCGCTGTTTTCAGGCAGCGAAACAGCCCTGGTTTCTCTGGATTCTATAAAACTCAAGAGGATACAGAAACAGAATAAAGATACCAAGTATCTGCAGAATCTCCTTGTTGACCCGTCGAGGTTTCTTACAACTATTCTTATCGGTAATACCCTGGTTAATATCGCCTTATCCAGTATAGTGACTTCAATCTTAATCAAGGTTCTCGGAGACAAAGGTTTGGCGGTTGCCATAGGTTTTACCACTGCCATGCTTTTAATATTCGGAGAAATAGCGCCTAAGATTTTCGCTACCAAGAAACCGGAAACTTTCTCCTATGATATTTCAAGGTCGCTGGATATATTCGCCAGGATAATTTCTCCGCTGAGGCGCGTATTCGACGCCATTTCCAAAATATTCATAAAGGCAATGGGCGTGCGCCTGGATAAAGAGCCTACACTAACGCATGAGGAATTAACGGCTGTAATCGAAGTAAGCCATCGCCACGGCGCCATGAAACAGAACGAAAAGGAAATGATTCGTTCTGTTTTGGAGCTTACGCACACATCAGCCCAAGAGATAATGACGCCCCGTCCGGACATAAAAATGCTTTCTGCGGATTCCACCCAGGAAGAGGCGCTGAAGTTCCTGCAAAGAATAAAACACTCTAAAATCCCCATTTACAAAGACAACAGGGACAACATTACGGGTATTTTATACGCCAAGGATTTATTCTTTTCTCCGTCAACTGATTTTAAAACCCTGATTAAGCCGGCTTATTTTGTGCCAGAGACAAAAAAGATAGATGATTTATTAAAAGATTTCCAGAGCCAGAATTCCAAGATAGCCATTGTAGTCGATGAATACGGCAACACTTACGGCTTGGTTACTTTTGAGGACATATTGGAAGAGATAGTCGGCGAGATATACGATGAATTTGAAACAGCCGAAAAATTTGTCGAGAAAATAAACGATAAGAGTTTCAGGGTGAGCGGCAAAACCCCTGTATACCTTGCCAACGATGAATTAAATATCAATATCCCGTCGGGAGATTACGATACGGTTGCCGGGTATATGTTGTTCCTTTTCAAAAAAATTCCCCAGGAAGGGGAGTCTATTAAAAGGGCAAATTTATCTTTTCGTATTGAGAAATTGGCAGGCAGAAGGATAAAGCATATTATTTTGGAAAAATTATGATAGCGGCGTATATTCTTTACATTATTCTGGCGATAGGGCTTGTGGCGTTTTTTGCGGGGGGCGAGACCGCGTTTACTTCGATTAAGTTTATGAAGTTGATGCACTTAATTGAGAAGAAAGACAAGGCCGCCCTTTTGGTGCACAACATCCTGAAACGTCCGGACAGGCTGCTGATTACGACGCTGGTAGGCACGAACATAGCGGTAGTCATAGCTTCGTCATTGGCCACGCACCTATTTATTCGCCTTAACCCGGATTACGCTTCTATAATGACGACTTTTATTATGGTGCCCTTTGTGCTTATTTTCGGAGAGATTATACCCAAAACCATCTGCCAGAATAAATCAAACCAGGTTTCTTTAAAGATTGCGCCGTTGATATTATTCAGCCAGAAAATTTTCCTGCCCATAAACGTGGTCGTAGGGCTTATTACTACATCGTTACTTAACATAATCGGCCCGCGCACAATAAAGAAAAACCCCTTTCTTACAAAAGACGAGATTAAACTGATTATCCGCGACGTTACCAAAGAAGGCATAATAGAAGATTACGAGAGGGATGTAATCGACAGGATTTTTGATTTTACACTTACCAAAGCAGCGGATATAATGGTTCCTATAAAAGACGTAATTTGCGCGCAATCCAGCCAGTCGAAACAGGAAATTTTGGATAAAGCAGGGAAATACGGGTTTACGCGCCTTCCGGTTTTTGAAGATAAGAATATAAAAGGCGTAATTAACATATTCGATATTTTTTATAATAGCTCCGACAAAGACTGGCATGAATTTATCAGGCCGTTGAGCAAGATTTCTTTTGATGAGCGCCTTGATGGAGTATTTTCCATGATGCAGCCTAATAAAGAAGTGATGGCGGCAGTGGTAAAAAACAATATACCCGTCGGGATGCTTACGATGGAAGATTTGATAGAGGAAATAGTGTATAGTACGAAGAAATAGTAGACAAGTTAAACCCTAAACTCAAAACACTAAACTCTAAATAAACTCAAATGTTCAAAATTCAAAATCCAAAAATTTCTTTGTTTTGAGTTTTGAATTTTATATTTTGGATTTATTTAGGATTTAGGGTTTAGGATTTAGAGTTTAACATACAAGTAAGCCAACTGGGGGGGTAAATAT
>JAQTPJ010000083.1 GCA_028712915.1 Candidatus Omnitrophota bacterium | reverse complement strand
GGAATTGATACAGTTTATCATATCTGTGATAAGTGTAGACGAAAGATACGAGATTTAGGAGATGGAGAGGCTATGGAATGTAAAGCATTAACCGTAGATCAGAAAGAAGGTGAGGTTAAAGATGAAACCGTGCAGTTATGATTTGACAAACGAATATTATTTCAAGATTCGTAAAGAAAACATCAAGATTATCCCAATTAAACTTAACGAGGAAGAACGTAGGCAGAGAAGAAAAGGGATTTTGAAAGCATTGATTAAAGAAGATAATGCCTAAAATACAAGCTTTATATTCGCGTGTCTCTACAGATATGCAGCGTGATAAGGGGCTATCTGTGCCAAGACAAAAGGAATGGCTTGAGGAAGAAGCTAAGAAGCATGGTTTTATACACTTCAAACATTTCGCTGATAATGGCTATTCCGCAGCTAGCACCAATAGGCCAGCTTTCAGGGATTTGCTGTCCAAAATTGAAGATGGATTGATGGATGCAGTTGTTGTCTATAAGTTTGATAGGTTAGCACGGAATGTCCAAGATTTATTAGATTTCGTAGATTTACTGAATAAACACAGCATAAAATTTATATCTATTTCTGAAAATCTTGATACCACTACGCCAACAGGTAGACTGATCCTTACAGTTTTAGGAAGTTTGGCTGAGTGGGAAAGGTCTATAACTGTAGAACGTGTTAAAGATGTAATGTATGACAAGGCTAATAGAGGACATTTCTGTGGTGGTCAGCCTCCATATGGCTATGACGTTAAAGATAAACACCTCGTTATAAACGAAATAGAAGCTAAAATCGTTAGGAAAATCTTTGATAAGTTTGAAGAATTCCGCTCATTTAGGAAAGTAGTCATCTGGCTTAATGATAGAGGGTATTTAACCAAGAGAGGACAATCGTGGCCATCCGCTACAGTTAAACGGATTCTTATCAGTCATGTGTATAAAGGATACTATACCTATGGGAAAAGAGCAGGCGGATCTAAGGTTTATTTACCACAAGATAGATGGTGATTATTAAAGGAGATGTTAAGCCTATAATCCCAGAGAAGCAATTTGATAGAGTCCAAGTATTAATACGACAAAGACAGTTTACTCGACCTAAACGATACGGCGTTATTTATCTGTTATCAGGATTATTACGTTGCAAAGAATGTAGCGGGGCACTTTGCGGTCACACTCAGCGAAAGCCAAAGAGTGGTAAAACTTACAGCACTTATAGATGTCACCATCATTTAAATAAAGGTAATAGAATTTGTTTAGGGGTTACCGTCAAAAAGGCTAAACTAGAACAGGAGGTTTTAGAAGAGATTAGAAAATTCGCACATTTTCATTTTGAAGAATCGGAAGCTAATGAAGTGTTAGCGAAAGATGAAACTAACGATTCGGTAGAAGATTTGAAAGCAATCGATATGGCTATAATCAGATTGAAAGGGAAGCAGCAGAAATTATTAACTCTGTTTGAGGACAGTTCAATAGGTAAAGATTTGCTTGTGGAACGTATGAATAGGATTATAGAAGAATTGGACAGACTCCAAGTCAAACAAGCTAACCTCGTGGCAGAAACAAGTCCCAGAGAAAAGACTAAGCGTGTTTCTTTGTTGGAAAAGGTAAAAGAGTTGAATGATGATTTATTTAGTCAGTCGGATAAGATAAAAAGAAGTATCCTACAACAATTGCTAAAACAGGTTATTGTAGCGAAAGACGGCTCGATCGAAATTGAGATGTATGAGCTATAAAAAGTATACGCTACGTTATGAATGGGCAGGGGTTCATGGCGCATACCAGCATAAAACGCGAGGGGAATGTCAGCGATTTGTTCGCGCGGGATATAAGCACGCAGCCGTCTTCTAATGGCTGGCGCAGCGCCTCTAGGACATTTCGGTGGAATTCCGGTAGTTCATCCAGGAATAAAACCCCGTTATGAGTCAGGCTTATCTCGCCGGGCTGCGGCATTGAGCCGCCTCCTATTAATGCCACGTCGGAGATGGTATGGTGAGGAGCGCGGAATGGCCGGCTGAATATCAACCCGCTATTTTCAGGGACAAGCCCTAAAGATGAATGTATGGATGTGGTCTCGATAATTTCTTCTTCGGTCATATCGGGGATTATAGTGGGAATTCTTTTGGCTAGCATGGATTTCCCGCTGCCCGGCGGGCCGATCATCAGGATGTTATGCCCGCCCGAGACCGCAACCTCAATGGCGCGCTTTACCATAATTTGACCTTTTACTTCGCAAAAATCAACTTCATACCTTTGTATATCTTCGAGATTATTATTCAGGTCTATTTTTGTGGGCTGAATACTTTTTCCGCTGCTGCTTAAGAAGTGTATTGTGTCTTTTATTGACTCTACGCCAAAGGAGTCCACGCCTTTTATAAGCCCGGCCTCCCTGGAGTTTGCATAGGGCAGGATAAGATTTTTTATCCTGCTTGAACGCATTTTCATGGCTATAGGCATAGCGCCTTTTATGCGCCTTAACCTTCCCTCAAGGGATAATTCCCCTAAGATGATATAATCAGCCAGGAGGTCTTTATTTAATTGCCCGGAACTGGCTAATATGCCAAGCGCTATGGCTAAGTCGAAATTTCCGCCTTCTTTTTTTATGTCTGCTGGAGCGAGATTGACTGTAATCCTTTTAGGAGGGAAGTTAAAGCCGCTGTTTTTTATGGCAGATTTTATCCTTTCCTTGCTTTCTTTTACGCTTGCGTCCGGCAGGCCGACTATATTCACAGCGGGCAGGCCCAAGGCAATATCCACCTCTATTTCCACAGGATAAGCATCTATGCCCAAAATGCCGAAACTATTTATTTTTGAAAGCATTTCGTCTCTGTTTAAATCAATAATTGATACAAAAACGCGGGTTAATGCCGGTAGTTTTTAATCAGGGATTAGACGGAAAGGAAGTAATTACAAATTTCTTGCAATTTTATTGAGTTATAATATAATGTAGCTTAACATATTCAGCAAAAAGCGTCAAGAGAAAGTCCTTTAGCCTAATCAGAACAATAAAACTTAACGATATAAACAAGGGATGATCCAAACCATATTTGACGAGTTAAAATTCAATCATCTGTTCCATATAACCATATTGGCCTGGATGATAGCCCAGACTATTAAGGTTGCTTTAGGGATTATCAGGACTAAGAAGTTTGACTTCAGGTGGTTTATCGGCACAGGTGGTATGCCTTCCGCGCACGCTGCCGGAGCAAGCGCCTTGGCAGTAACATCAGGTTTTGATTACGGTTTTAATTCGGGCATTTTTGCCTTGGCAGCAGTGTTTGCCATGGTTACCATGTTTGACGCGCAGGGCGTGCGCCGTTCCGCAGGGACCCAAGCGCGAATACTTAATAAGATTACTGAAGATATATACTGGCAGGGTAGGGTTCCCGACACAAGGCTGAAAGAGCTAATCGGGCATACTCCGGTAGAAGTAATAGTGGGTTCTATAATAGGTATATTAATCGCCATAATTTTACAGAAATAGAAAGGGATAATAATGAGAGTTCGCCTCTTAAGCATTGCAGTAATCGTGTTAGTTTTGACGAGCCTTGTCTTGTTGCCGATAATTCTTAAAAGAGGCTCTGTTTCGAGAGATTTAGAGTCTCAGCAGTCGGATGCGGAATATGTAAGTAAGTCGGTTAACATAGATTCATACCTGAAAGAAGCCGATGCATTTGCGGAAAAGGGGAGCCTTTTAGAGGCTAAAGAGATTTATCAGAAGCTTACGGATATGGAGTTGTCGTCGGAACAGATGACTATTGTGCAGGCTAAGATGGAGGATTTAAATATAAAGATACTCCTTTCCGGCATCAATATCCCGCAGTCCGTAATTTATGAGGTTAAGCCGGGAGATGCGCTTATAGATATCGCCAAAGAATTTAACACGACAGTCGATGCCGTAGCCTTAGCAAATAATATAAAGAATAAAATGATATACCCGGCTATGAAGCTAAGGGTTTTAAACGGCAAGTTCAGTGTTTTTGTAGATAAGTCCCAGAATATTTTGATATTGAAGTTTAACGACGAAGTGATAAAAACCTATAGCGTCTCCACCGGTAAAAATAATTCTACGCCCATTGGCACATATAAAATTATCAATAAAATAATAGACCCTCCTTGGTATAAAGACGGAAGAGAAATTCCTCCTACGAGCCCTGAAAATATCCTTGGTTCACGCTGGATGGGCCTGGATTTGCCTGGTATCGGGATCCACGGCACGACCCGGCCTGATGAAATCGGCAAGCAGATAACCGAAGGATGCGTGCGCATGAGAAATAAGGAAGTAGAAGAAGTTTTTAGCTTGTTGCCTCTTGGGACAGAAGTAATAATCGTCGATTAAATTTCCACATAAATTTATCAGGTGCGACTAAAATGAACGGTTTGGATTTTGAAAAACCAATAGTAGAATTAGAAGAGAAGATAGAAGAGCTCAGAGAGTTTCAGGAGAAACACTCTGACCAAGACAGAAAGATTAATTTATCTTCCGAGATTAAGAAGTTGGAAGAGAAACTGCAGTCTCTTAAGCAAGAGGTTTACGGCAGCCTTACGCCTTGGCAGAGGATTCAAATCGCCCGCCATCCCCGCAGGCCATATACCTTAGATTACATCGATATGCTTTCGGAAAATTTCCTCCAATTATACGGAGATAGGTGTTTTGCCGATGACAAGGCTATGGTTGTAGGGTTGGCTAAGATATCAAGCCATAAGTTTATGGTAATCGGCCATCAAAAGGGCCGCGACACACAGGAAAACATATATAGGAATTTTGGCTGCGCCCATCCGGAAGGCTATCGTAAAGCGCTGCGTTTTATGCAGTTAGCAGAAAAATTTAATCTGCCGATATTGATATTTATTGATACTCCCGGCGCATATCCGGGTATTGGCGCTGAAGAGAGAGGCCAGGCCCAGGCCATAGCCTTAAACTTAAGGGAGATGGTAAATATTAAGACACCTATCATTATTTATGTCATCGGAGAAGGCGGCAGCGGAGGCGCGCTTGGCATAGGCATAGGCGACAGGATATGCGTTTTAGAAAATGCGTATTATTCCGTGATTTCTCCGGAGGGCTGCGCTGCGATATTATGGAAGAGTAGC
>JAQTPJ010000082.1 GCA_028712915.1 Candidatus Omnitrophota bacterium | reverse complement strand
TTTTCCAGGATTTCTTTGGCTTTGGAGAAAAGTTCTTTTTCCTGCTGAGGGATTTCTTTGACGAGCCTGTCCTGGATATATTCCAAATCGGATAAAATCAAGTCCGTCTTCTGGTCTTCTTTAGAAAGCAGTATCTCCGCGTCTTTAATATCTTCTATGGGGACAAATTCAATCTGTATGGTGGTGATTTTTTTGGAATTAGAGACTTCCTGCAGGCGGGCCAATCTTTCGTCGGATACGTTTTTCTTTCCGAATGTAAAACCCTCTAAGCCAAAAACAGCAACTTTCATTTATCCTACTCTTCTTGTTTCTTCGTCTGTTGGTATTTTGCGATAATATCCTGTGTGATCTTAGGAGGAACTATTTCATAGTGCGAAAAGCTCATGGAATACATGCCTCTTCCTCCGGTCATGGACCTTAAATCTGCGGCATAGGTAAACATCTCCGCCAAAGGAACCTGCGCTTTAAGGATCTGATATTTTGCGCGCGAGTCCATACCCATAACTCTTCCCCTGCGTGAATTGATATCTCCGGAAATCTGACCCATAAATTCTTCCGTAATTGCCACCTCTACGTCCATAATTGGCTCAAGCAATACAGGTCCTGCTTCTAAAACGGCTTTGCGAAAAGCCATTCGCCCGGCAATCTGAAAAGCAATATCAGAAGAATCAACGTCGTGGTAAGAGCCATCGTATAAAGTTACCCTTACATCCACAAACGGATAGCCTGCGACTACTCCTTCCAGCATCGCGTTTTTTACGCCCTTCTCTACCGAAGGAATATAATTCCTGGGTATTGCCCCGCCTACAACTTTATCCACAAACTCAAAATCTCCGCCGCGGGCCAATGGCGCCACTTCCAGCCAGACATCGCCGTACTGGCCGCGCCCGCCGGATTGTTTCTTGTACTTTCCCTGCACCTTTGTCACTTTGGTTAATGTCTCTTTATAGGGAACCTTGGGCGTGCCTAAATCAACCTCAACGTTAAACCTTTTCTTCATGCGTTCAACCATCACATTCAAATGCTGATCGCCCATGCCCGAGATTATCATTTCTTTAGTCTGGGTATCGCGCGTTACCTTAAATGTATGGTCTTCGCTGGTAATCTTTGCCAAAGTTACCGAAATTTTATCTTCGTCCTGGCGCGTCTTTGGTTTTATGGAAGCCGAATATATCGGATCCGGAAAAACAATGGGATCAAACACAAGCAGTTCTGTTTCGCTGCCTATGCTGTCATTTGTATGGGTATCTTTTAACTTGGCAATAGCGATTATATCCCCGCAGGAGGCCTCGTTTATAGGCCTTTGCTCTTTGCCCTGCAGGCAGTAAATCTGGCTAAAACGTTCTTTAGATGATTTGGTAATATTATAAAAAGAAGTATTGGTCTGCAATTTACCCGAGAATATCTTTATTAAAGAGAGTTGCCCGACGTATGGGTCGGCAACCGTCTTAAACACAAGGCCGGAAAGAGGAGCAGATTCGCTGAATGCCACTTCTTTATCCTGGCCGATTTTTAAATCCTTGGCTGTCACTTTCTGCCTTTCCAGAGGACTGGGCAGGTATTCGATTATTGCCTCAAGCAATTCCTTTATTCCTTTGTCGGATAATGCTGATCCGCTGAACACAGGATATATCTTGCCCTGGGACACCGCCTGTTTCAAGGCGCTCTTTAGTTCTTCCTGCGGGATTTCTTTTCCTTCCAGGTATTTCTCCAGCAAGGTATCGCTGCTCTCGGCAATAGTCTCGATGTTTTCCGAGGATAATGGGTTCTGTATTAAAATGGCATTCTTGGAGAGATTTCCCTTAAGTTCGTTTAAGGATTTGTTTAAATCGGTGTTTTCTTTATCTAATTTATTAATGAATATTAATCTCGGCAGGTTAAGATTATCCAGCATCTCCCATACGCGTTCCGTGCCTACCTCTATTCCGCTAAAAGCATCTATTACTACTATTGCCGCGTCGGCCGCGCGCATAGAAGAAACCACATCGCCTATAAAATCAGCGTAGCCCGGCGTATCTATCATCTGGACAAAGTTGCCTTTATATTTAAAATTCATCAGGCTGGCAGAGACAGAAACTTTGCGCGCTTTTTCTTCGTCTGTGTAGTCGCTTATGGTATTGCCTTCTGCGATAGAGCCTTTACGGCTTATGGCGCCGGCTGCTGCCAATAAGGCTTCGGAGAGCGTAGTTTTTCCGGCTTGGGCGTGTGATAATAGGACAAAACTTCTTTTTTTATCGGGCGAAAATCCCTCCATAAGAAATAGTCTCCTTTCCTACTGAAAAATCATCTAACCAATAAAAAGACTTACCTAAATATACAAGGAAGGAACGCATTAGAGGGTTCATTATATTAGAAAAGCAAAGACCAGTCAAGAAAAGTTAATTTTTAAAAGGCTGATTGGAGGGTATTAATAAGCGGAAGCTAATCTTCGTTTGTTTCTGCGTAGGTATAAATCTTTTTCTTATAATTCCTGAAAGTATACCTGTCTTTTGCCTCTGAAATCAGGTAGTTCGGCCCTACAGGGATTTTTCCGCCGCCGCCAGGAGCGTCTACAACGTAAGTAGGTACAGCGTAGCCGGTGGTATAACCTCTCAACTTCTCTATGATATTTATGCCTGTGGCTATGGGAGTACGAAAATGCGAAGTGCCCTTTGCCGGGTCGCACTGATAGATATAATAAGGCCGCACGCGTATTTTTAAAAGTTCATGCATCAATTTCTTCATTATATAAGGGCGGTCGTTTATACCCTTAAGGAGCACTGTCTGGCTGCCCAACGGGAAACCATTATCAGCCAGCATATCGCAGGCGAACTTGCAGCGTTTGGTTATCTCCCTGGGATGGTTAAAATGAATACTGATCCATAAGGGAGAGTATTTTTTAAGCATGCTTACTAAATCATTCGTGATTCTTTGCGGCAAAGTTACCGGAGCGCGGGTGCCGATACGCAAAACTTCAATCTGTGAAACCGCGCGGAGCTTCTTTAATATTTCTTCCAAAACATCGTCCTCTAACATCAAAGGGTCGCCTCCGGAAATCAAGACATCCCTTATCTTGCGGTCGGAACGGATATAATCTATCGCCTTGTCGATATTTTTCAAATCCAAAATATTCTTGTTCTCGCCGACCATGCGGCGCCTGGTGCAGTGGCGGCAATAAGAAAAACACATCTCTGTCACCAAAAGCAATACCCTGTCAGGATAACGATGCACTAAGCCCGGCACAGGAGAATCCCTATCCTCCGCGCAGGGATCTATCATTTCGTGTGGAGAAGTTTTTAATTCAAAACTCGTGGGGATTGCCTGTTTGCGTATAGGGCAATTAGGGTCTTCGGGATCTATAAGAATAGCCCAATACGGCGTAATTGCCGCGGAGAGCCGGCCATGAGACCTCCTGATTCCCTCTTCCTCTTCGGGAGTAATCTTTATAATATGGGAAATATCTTCTTTGGTATGGATACGGTTCTTTACCTGCCAGTGCCAATCCTCCCACTCCAGTTCAGAGACATCCTCCCATAAATCAATACGGTGATAATCGCCGATTACGCTCTTTTTTAATAATGCCGGGTCTATGGATATTTTCTGTGTCTCTACCGAACTATTTGACGCTGCCAAGGGGCATCTCCTTTTTTAATTAATTCCATATCTTTTAAATGCCGCATCAATTATCTTGCTTATGGCTTTATTATAATCGTAGCCGGCGGCTTGAGGCGATAAATTAAATGCGTCCTCCGGCGAAAGGGATGGCAAAGGGTTTATCTCTAAGACATAAGGATTATTATTGTGGTCTACGCGGAAATCCACCCTGCCAAAATCACGGCAATCAACAGCTTTATATGTGCGCACCGCCAAATCCCTCAACTTATCCTCCAGTTCCTTGTCAATCCTTGAAGGACAGATATACTCCACTCCGGGATCATAAACTAAATCAAACGTATAAATTGTGTCTTTCAAATCAACGTTGTTTTTAATGGCGACCTGAACTGACGGTAGCGCTTCCACAGGGTCGTTGCCTATAAGAGGCACAGTAAATTCCATGCCGGCGATTAACTCTTCTATTAATAACGGCTGTGTGCCGTATATAGAAAATAAATTCTTGGCCTGGTTTTCTAATTCTTTATGGTTGTAAACTACAGACTTCTTGGAAAGGCCCTTTGATGTCCCCTCGTGGCGTAATTTCACAATCATAGGAAAATTCATATGGTCCAAATTAATAAGGTCATCGAGGCTGTCTATTCCTATATAACGCGGCGTGGGAATTTTCTCCGAGGCAAAAATTTTCTTCGCCATTATTTTATCCAAGGTCAGGCTCATAGTTAATCCGTCGGAACCAACATAAGGAATGCCAAAAGTCTCTAAAATAACCGGGACCTGCGCTTCGCGGTTTCTTGAACCTAATCCTTCGCAAAGATTAAAAATTATATCAACTTTTAAATCAGGCAACATTTTAAGTAAATTATTTAAATTGCCGATAAGTATAACTTTATATCCTGCCGTTTCAATAGCGGCTTTCACAAAATCAATTGTGCTCTGGCTGTCAAATTCAGCATGCACATCAGAAAAAGGCTTTCCTTCCGTCGGAGAATCAGCTGCCACATCATATGTAAAACCTATTGTTTTGGGCATAGAGATTAAAAAAAAAGGGACTCCGTCCTTTGAAGTCCCTTCACAAAATTATCCTATTTAATTTTATTCTCCTTATTAGTTGACAAAATTAAATTTTGTTTTCTTATAAGAAAATTATCACACTAAAATTATGTTGTGTCAAGATTTTTTAAGAAAGTTTTGAGAAAATTTAAAAACGCATAGAACTTCTCTTGATTGCAGAGATTAGATACAAAAAAATGTAGCCCCTCGGGCTAAAGCCCGAGGTTCCTTGTTGTTGCTTTTCGGGCGGGATACTCAAACGGCCACAACCTATCCCTGCCTTGCCGGCAGGCAGGCGCGCTCTAAAGAGCGCGGTTTTTAGGCCGCGGAGTATAAAAATCACTGTAATCTTTGGTAATCACCATAATCACGATTTTAACAAAGCGTAGTAACTTTATTGAGGTTGTCCGATAGCATTGATTTATTTAGGGCGGCTGAATTTAAAGCAGCTCAATACGTGAGCAGCAA
>JAQTPJ010000081.1 GCA_028712915.1 Candidatus Omnitrophota bacterium | reverse complement strand
TTTACATTAACAGAGTTTGCGGAAAAAGTTCCGTCTACGTCTAATGCGTAAGCCGGGTCTGTTGTGCCGATGCCGACAAAGGCTCCAGCCACGGGAGATAAAATAATATTTCCTGAAGTTGTGGTTGCGAGAGTCAAGTCAGACGAATCTATTGTAATAGCTGAAACATTATCCAATTGGGATTCTATGTCTATTGTAACCTCGACGCCTTCGCCCGAAGGATTGGTTATTTGTATATCTTTTCCTTGTGAAAATGACTTTACGTAGTTGCCGGTTGTGTCGGTACCTAATTCTACTGCGTTCTCTGCAATAGTAGGATTAGGATATGTATCAGTGAGGTCGCCTCCTGCTGCGCCTGTGGGCGCCGCGCCTTCGATAGCAACACTTTCAGCCGCGGTAATACGCCCGTCGCTGTCAACTGTAAATGTAGCCACTTCGCTTGCAGAGCCGTAGTCGCCAGGAGTAACAGTTGTAGAAGCCAATTCGGTCGAACCTACGCTGCCAGTTGCCAAAGATACAGCACCGGAAGCAACTGAGAAATCTCCGGAGTCAAACGAAGCCAAACCTTTAGCGGCTGTTGTGGCATCCTGCAGTTCATAAGCGCCGCTGCCAGTATCGAGCGTTGTGAAATATCCTGCGCCATTAACGTTTAATTTATATTCGCCGGGATCTGTAATACCGATGCCGACTTTACCTGTTCCATTTGGAGATATGATTAAATTTTCATTTGTGCCGGTAGTAATATCTGTGGTAGCTCCGGAAAAAACTAAACCTGTGGAACCGATAGTTTTGTTTGTCAAAGTTAAACTATTGTCAGTCGTAGCAACTACCGCGGTATCTACGGCCACATCATCATCGCCTACGCTGATACCTGTGCCGGCGCCTACATTTAAAGTTACATCGCCGGAAGTTCCGCCGTCTGTGAGTCCATCGCCAGCAGTAACCGATGAAATATCTCCTGTTTCGGATGTAAGCGCTGTAGCCCAGGAAAGAGCGCCGTCGCCGTCAGTCTGAAGCACCTGGCCTTCAGAGCCGTCTGTTGTGGGCAGAGTATATGTGACAGCGGAAGCAGCATTGCCCGCCTGAAGAGAAGTGGCATACGCTGAAGAAGCATTATAAAGAGCCAACGCGCCTGTGGTCGTGGAAGCCTGCCCCGACGAGACAGAAGTCCTGCCTGTGAGCGTGGTAAATGTGCCTGCGGCTGGCGTTGTCGCGCCTATTGCAGTTGCGTCTATCGTGCCCGCGTTTATCGCGGCAGTATCAGCCACTAAAGCAGTTGGATGTATTTGTTTGTTTATATCTATTTCATTATTGGTGGCGTCCCAAAGCAGGCTCGCGTCGCCGCTGCCGCCCTCGATAACAAAACCTGAACCGTCGGCGGGTTCTGTGCCGGTCTGGTCACTGTCAACGGTGAATGTTTCGCTTGTGGTGCTGGCCACATCTGTTGAGCCAGATAAAGACGCGTATAGAGTTCCGTCAACTTCCAAATTTCCTTTTACATATAAGTCTGAATTGGTAGATGCGTTGTTAAAAGTGCCTGTGCCGATATAGGCGTCTCCTCCGAGAACCTGCAGTTTCGCCTCGGGAGCTGTGGTGCCGATACCTACGCGCGAATTAAGAGTATCTAAATTAAGCAAGCCGGATTCGATATTCAATGATGTTGCGGAAGAATTAGCTAAATTCAACGCGGTCGCGTTTATAAAAGAAATACTGCCGGAATTTAAGGTGAATGTATCGGAGCTTGCGTCGCCTACGACGACATTTCCGTTTACCGTTAGATTAGCCGAGATAGTGCTGTCAGCGTCGGTGCGCACAAACTGGGATGAATCTATATTATCTATTTTATCCGAATTAAGGGCGTAAGGCGAAGCTGTAAGGCGCGTGCGCGGCGACATCTCGCCGTCGGAACCAATCTCGATTGACAACCAGTAGTCGGTATTAAACGTCATTGTGGTCGGGAAGGCAGTAGTCAAACCCAATACAGCGTCTAATATACCGCTGGCAAAAGTGATAGTCTGCGCCTCAGACCAGAGAGCTGTTCCTCCTGTGGCCGCTTCATATATCCTAAAAGTGGCACTATATGTTCCGGTTAAAGGGGTGCCGTCTTGAAGAGTAACCTTTGCCTGCAGGGATAGATAGCGCGGTATGGCGGCAAAGGAAATACTGGTAAAACAAATACTGCTTATAATCAGCAATGTTAATAAGACTAGGAAGATTGATCTGCCATATTTTACATGGGGATTAAATTTAAACATACTGCACCTCCATACAAAATCTTTTATTTTTAATATCAAATTCTTTCTAAAGTTTTTTAGGAAATTTTTGTGGAAAGATAAATTAAGGGAAGGATTAATTTTATGATGGCAGAATGAATTAATCTTTTCTAACAACCAAGACATATTGTTATGCTTTGGGTTAATTAGTTTATGTCTTAAATTAAATGTTCAAACCTTAAATTGCCCGCCCCACCTACGCGGTGGGCTTGCCCGCCTTAAACTGCGATTATCAGACTATCAGCGTATTAGAATGAGATTTCAGAATTCAGATTTCAGATTTTTTTATTATCTGATTTTCTGATATCTGGATTCTCCATCTGATAATCTGGTGCTCTGATAATCTCTAATCTCCTATCTCCTTCTAAACACAACATCTTCGTTGCGCGATGAGAGTATCGTCGCCGTAACAAATATTAAAAGATTCTTTCTGGTAATCGAATCTGTGTCTTTTCTGAACATCTTTCCTATCCAGGGAAGATCTCCTAAGATAGGAATTTTTGTGGCTACTTTTGTCTGTGATTCTTTAATCAAACCGCCCAGGACAACCGTGTCTCCGTTATCCACTACTACCGAAGTCGATAGATTTCGCGAACTGAATAGCGGCAGGCTTACATCGCCTGTATACGAAAAATAACCCGCCGTGGCATCGCTTACTTCCGGTATGAGCGTGAGTGTAATTGTATCATCGTCTAACCCTACGCTGGGAGTCACGCGCAGCAAAATCCCCACATCTCTCTTTACAAAATCCGTGGGGACGTTTTTATACAACGTCTCGCCTGCGTCGTTAAAATCTCCGTCGCCGTTTAAATCGAATTGCACAATCTGAAATTCATAACGCGTCGGATATATCCACTCGTCAACGATTTTTATTGTGGCCATCTGGTTATCCAGCGTGGTAATACGAGGAGAAGAAAGAGTTTTTATCTTCTGGGACTCCTCCAGCGTATGAATAACTACCTGAAACTGCGGCTTGGTCAATATACCCTGGTAAGTAAGGTTAAAACCTTCTGTCTGCCTGGTCGTGTCTGAAAAACTTACTCCTGAACCGGAAGCTATACCCTGAACCATTCCAACCTTTGTCTTATCAAAGGGCAATTCGGAATTAAGCTGCCAGTCAATTCCTAATTCATTTAAATCCGTGACAGTTATCTCCAGAAACCGCGTCTCAATCAAAACCTGCACCGGCTCTACGTCAATCTTCTCTAAAATCTTTTCGATAATCTCTAAATTATAAGGCGTGTTGGTAACTATCAAAGCGCCTAATCGTTCGTCTAAAACAATCTTTGAGCCTGACGGCCAGGCAATTGCTTTTTCGATTACATCTTTAATCGTGGTTACCTTTTCTACGTCCGCGGCGGAACCCAACCCTACGCCGCTAGTGGTGGTAGAGGAAAATTCCGTGAACGCGCCTTTGCCTTTTTTGAGCGTGAACACCTTTGTCTCCATCTGCTCGGTGTCTATTTCTTCCGGAGCGGCTATCCAGATTACATTTTTATCAATGCGATAATTTAATCCGGCGCTCTTTAAAACATACTTCAACGCCTCTTCCAAAGGCATCTCTTTAATCTTTACGCTTACTGTGCGTTTTCCCTGAGTGACGGCGTTGGACATTACGATGTTCGCGCCGGTTATAGTGGCAAGATAATCCAATACGTAGACAACATCTACATTCTGGAAATCCATATTTACAGGAAGTCCTAATTTTTTATGGATGTCTGATATCGCTTCTGCTTCTGGAGGGAATATTTCTCTAGTCATCGTGCCAACAATCGGCTCTGCGGGAATCCTTGCCGCCTCGATAACTTTGTTTATCATTTCGTTCTCTATGTCTTCTACTTCTCTTACTTTATCCTGACGTATTTGTTCGCGTATGGTATCCTGCGATTTAGTAAGGTAAGTTTTTGCCTGAGAGGTATATATAGCATCGCGACTATATTTTTCTAAGTCTATGACTTGTTGGAATGCTTCGCTGGCCCTGCGGTATTGTTCCTTATTATAATACTTTTTGCCTAATTCGAAAAGCAATTTTATTTTATTAAATCTTTCTCTTTCCGCGGCGTCTTTATCTGAAGAGGCGCCCTGTTTTTGCGCTTGTGGAGTGGATATAACCCCTTGAGAATCATCACTTTTAAACCCTGATAAATCTTCGGAAGCCTTTCCATCCCAATCTTCCCCTCTGACCTGTAAGGCATCATCAATCATAGACTCAATTTCTTCTGTCTGCTCCTTCTTTTTATTCAGGGCTTCCTGCTGTTCCTTGCGTTTTTTCTCCTGGGCTTCTTTCTTAGCGCGTTCTTCCTCTTCCTTTTTTAAAGCGAGCTCTTTTTCCTCTTTTGCCTTGGCTACCTTTTCTAATTCCTGATCACGCAGCTGCGCATTATACTGTTTACTTTGGCTAAGCATATTTTGTTTCTCAATAAGAGCATTCAATGATTCTATCCTGTATAGAGAGTAACTGTCATCTGGTATAATATCTAAAACTTGCTTATACGAGTCTATTGCCTTTTGGTATTCTTTCCGGGCGTAATAAGCCTTCGCCTGCTTATATAGCCCGTCCACAATCTTTTTATTATTTCTGCGGACAGAGTAAACCAAATAAGTCCTTGCCTGCACGTTGGCAGGGTCAAGCTCCAAAGCCCTTTTAAATTCTTCAATCGCGCGTTCACATTCGCCTTTGCGGTATAACTTTATGCCCCTCTCATAGTGCATACGGACAATGGCGGACTTCAAGGCGCTGCCGCCATTGCCTTCTTCGCTAAAAGAATCGCCTCCTGCCAGGCATAATAAATAAGATAAAATGAAAACAAATAACAAACTATATAAAACAGGCCTTTCCCT
>JAQTPJ010000080.1 GCA_028712915.1 Candidatus Omnitrophota bacterium | reverse complement strand
CAAGTAAAGAAAGTTATAATGAATTCGTTGGTTCACTTGTTCCTCTTAAGCGTCGCAGCTACCTGCCTTTATCCGGTGTTATGGATGGTTGCTTCCAGCTTCAAGACGCAAGAGACTATTTTTAGCGATATCTCGCTTATACCGCATCAATTCCATTTTGAAAATTATTACTTTGCGCTGAGTCAGAGCGATTTTGGCCGCTATTTTTTAAACAGCGTTTTTTACACCGCCAGCGTGGTGTTTGGGATAGTAATTATTTCCTCATTGGCTGCGTATGCGTTTTCGCGCCTGCGTTTTCCGGGCAGAAAAGTTATTTTTATCCTTTTTATTGCTGCGATGATGATTCCTATTCCGGGCAGCTTCGTAGCTTTATTTGTCCTTTTGAATAAATTGCACCTGCGCAATACCGCGCTGGGTTATATCCTTTGTATGATTAGCGTCGGGCTTTCTATGAGCATATTTTTGTTGAAGACATTTTTTGATAAGATGCCCAGGGAGCTTGAAGACGCTGCGCGTATGGACGGATGCTCAAAGTTGGGTATATGGCGGCATGTGGCCTTGCCCTTTGCCAAGCCGGCAATTGCAGTGGTGGTGGTTTTTAACGCCTTAAATGTTTGGAACGAATACGTGTTGGCTTTGATAATATTAGACAGCAAGAAACTAATGCCTCTCCAGCGGGCGTTGATGATGTTCCGCGGAGAGTTTCTGACTAATTATCCGCTTTTGATGGCAGGGCTTACCATAGCGGCAGTGCCTATAATCATCGTGTATCTTGTTATGCAGAAGTATCTTGTTAAGGGAGTAGTAGCTTCTCAAGGTGTATTCGGATGAAGAATTTTGTGTATAATTTAGGAAATATGTTTACAGTCTTAAAACGTTAATCCGGTTATCCGGTGATTTGGGACTAGGTGATTCGGATATCGGTATATAAGGAACAAAAAATTATATTTTATTTCCCGGATAACCTAATTTCCTGATATTCTAGTTGCGGTTTCCCGGATGCACTTAATTCGTCAACATGATTTGTGAATAGCATATTTTATTATCGCAATAGCTAAAATGAGGGAGGTCAAATGAAGACGCAACTTATAGAACGAAGTGAATATAAGTTGCTGTCTGAATTTGACCCCACACCCAGCTATGTATTACGTATATATTTTAAAGAATACTAGAACAAACGAGCTTTATTACGGTTATACTAATAATATAGAAAGACGCATTGCCGAACACAGTAGAAAGCAGCCACAGGAATTAGTTTATTACGAAGCCTATAAATCTGAATCAGATGCTCGTAACAGAGAAATGAAGCTAAAACACCACGCACAGGCTTTAACAGCCCTTAAAGGGCGTTTGTCAGAATCTTTAAAATAAGATGCTGGGTGTGGGGTTTAATTCGCGCAGACATTTTATGTTCACTGTCGTTCCATAAAATGTGCGCTCATTAAAGGAGGATCTTATTAATGGAACAACCAGCAAGTAAGCCGAAACACCATGTTACAGACCCTAAAGACCGTATTCCTTTTTTTCAAAAGGCCATATACAGCATAGGGGCATTTGCGAATACTGCCCAGGCTGCTTTTATTACGCAGATGGTAATTGTTCTAAACCTTGGGTTGGGCGTGAATCCCGCTTTGGTGGGTTTGGTCGGAGCCATTCCCCGCATTATTGATGCCATATCGGATCCTATAACCGGTTACATTTCCGATAATCTGCGGACCCGCTGGGGACGCCGCAGGCCCCTTATATTATTTGGGGCGATAACCGGGGGAATTTGTTACGCTCTTATGTTTCAGCTCCATAAAGGGCATAGCGAACTTTTCTATGTTTCGTATTTCGGAATAATCCAGGTTCTTTATTTTATAGGATTTACATGTTTTTCCATTCCTTGGATCGCCCTTGGCTATGAAATGACTCCCGATTATCACGAGAGGACACGCCTGCAGGGGGCTAGTAATGTAGTCGGCCAATTGCCCTGGCTCATCGCTCCTTGGTGCTGGGCTATTATGCACAATCAGAACTGGTTCCCGGACATCGTTTATGGCGGACGCTTTCTCGCCATCATAATCGGTATCATTATAATTGGGTGCGGCATTCTTCCGGCTATCTTTAATAGAGAATACTTCCACAACTTACCAAGGCCTGATATCAAAGGCCCCTGGAATAAGATGAAAAACTTCTTCAGCGGGGGTTTAATCACTCTTAAATGCAAACCATTCCGCAAGCTGTGCGTATTCACCTTGTTGATTTTTGGCGGATTTATGTGCGCATCAGCTTTTACTATCTACGTTGTTTTCTTTTATGTCTTTAAGAATGCGCCTGTCCTTGACCAGGCTTATGCAAGGGGCGGGCTTTTGCTTGGTTGTTTTGGAACATTTAGCGCTATTTGTACTATGGGCGCTATTTACGTGACCACGAGGCTTTCCAGAAATTTTGGGAAGAAGAAAACTTTTTTTATTACTATTCCTCTTTCAATCATTGGTTACGCTTTGAAATGGATTGGGTATAACCCAGAGTATCCGTACCTGCTGTTGATCGCTGCTCCATTTATGGCATTCGGCTTGGGTTCGCTTTTTACCTTAGTCAACTCCATGGTCGCAGACGTTTGCGACCTTGATGAACTTACAACCGGTACACGTAGAGAAGGTATGTTTGGGGCTATTTATTGGTGGATGGTAAAAGTGGGAGTCGCGGTTTCGTCGGTTATATCCGGGCTCCTTTTGAACCTAACCGGTTTTAATGTTGCATTAGGCCTCGGGCAATCAACGCAGACGTTGTTGTATATGCGTTTGTGTGATATTGGTATCCCCATTGCGACCTCTGCAGCGGCTATTTTTGTCATCAAGACTTTCTCAATTACTGAAGATAAAGCTTATGAAATTCGTGCGCAGGTGGAAAAGCTAAGAGAAGAAAGACAAAAATGAAAACTCTAAACCCTAAACACGAAACTCTAAACAAACTCAAATTATCAAAGCTCAAAATCCAAAATGTTGGTTTAGGATATTTGAATTTGGGGTTTTGGGTTTATTTAGGGTTTAGGGTTTTGGTATTAGGGTTTTGTGTATCTATATTAACTTCTTCTTTATGTTTTGCTCAAGAACAACAGGAAGCGGCCGAGAAAAACTACGTAGCCGAGGCTTGGAAGCTTTTGAGCCAAAAAGATTACGTGTCCTTAGATAATTTAGTCCAGGAGTGTGTAAATAAATACGGCAAAGAAGCCGATAAACAGCAGGCTTCATTAAGAGATTTTCCTCCCCAGGATAATATTGGTTTATATAAAAGCCTTAATGATGTAGCTACGTGTTTGTTTGTAAGAATCGAAGCATTGGTAAGGCAAGATAAAAAAGAAGAAGCCAAACAGGCTTGTCGGGATTTAATTAAAAAATATCCTTTTGCCCAGGCATGGGACCCGCGAGGCTGGTATTGGAAGATTGCGGAGGCGACGCAATCGACGTTGGACAAATTAGAAAACGGCATCAAGGCGATTGAGGAAGCTCAACAGGAAAAGGAAGATCCCCAGATAGAAACTACGCTAACCTTATACGATCCAGGCAAAGAAGATATTGTTGACTACGGGAAATACGGCGAGTTTAAAGGCGTTGGCACAAGTGATTATCGATATACAATAAAAGACCAGGCTGGTTTAGCTGCGGCAACAGGCGAGGGCATTTATCCTAATACTACCAGCGTTCGTTGGGACCCTAACTTTGTTACAGCAAAGTCAGAGGGCAGATTGAAAGGAAGCCACTGGGATCTAATCCGCTCAAAAGATTTAGAGGCGGCATTTTTCAGGTGGGCCTTATATCCTGAGCCTAAAGGCGTAAGCTTATTTTATTTAGGTTTAATTTTAGAGAAGGCTGGCCTATACAAACACGCGATAAAGGCTTACTACGCTATAGTGGTGCATTTTCCTTCCACCGTAGGCTGGACATATTGGAAAACCCCCTGGTATGTTGGGCAGGCAGCTATAGCAAAGATAAAGCATTTATGCAAGAAACACCCGGACTTAAAAATGAAATTAGTTGGCGCTGAGATCCAAGTAATTAACGGCTATGATAAAGACATTTCAAATGATGTTTTTGTGGTAAACCCTGGAAAAATTATAGAAAACAACTGGACCGGGGGCATTCTTGATAAAGCAAAGAAGATTTTCAAAAGAGATACCCTAAAGGGAAAAATAAAAAAGGTAAGAGGTTGGGGTAGGGTTAGGTTAGTGCAGTATGAAGATGGAGATTGGCAGTTGCTTGTTGACGAAAAGCCTTATATCATCAAAGGTATAACTTACACACCGGCAAAAGTTGGACAAAGCCCGGACGACGGCTCTGTGACAAATTGGATGGAGCATGATTTTAATCAGAACGGAAAGCGCGACGGCCCTTACGATGCCTTCGTAGACAAAAATGGCAATAATATACAGGATGCAGATGAGCCTAGCGTAGGAGATTTCAAATTACTTTCAGATATGGGCGTGAATACGATTAGGCTGTATTGTCAGCCATTTAAGATAGACAAGGATTTATTGAGGCAGCTTTATAACAAATATGGCATAATGGTGATTATGGGCGATTTTTTAGGTAAATATGCCTTAGGTTCTGGCGTGGACTGGCATGAAGGCACGGATTACACCAATCCTGAACATAAAAAGAATATGCTCGAGTCGGTTAAGAAAATGGTGCTCGAGTTTAAAGACGAACCTTATATTTTAATGTGGCTGTTGGGAAATGAAAATGTCTATGGTGTGGCTTGCAACGCAGATAAAGATCCGGAAGCATTTTTTAAATTCTGCAACGAGGCGGCGCTATTGATAAAGACGCTTGATCAGGACCACCCTGTTGCTATAGCCAACGGCGACGTATTATTCCTGGATAGGTTTGCAAAATACGCCGATGAAGTAGATGTTTTCGGCACGAACGCTTATAGAGGCGATTATGGTTTTGGCGCATACTGGCAACAGGTAAGGGATTTAGCGGACAAGCCCGCTTTTATTACCGAATATGGTTGTCCTGCCTATGCGCAAAGCATGAGCCGCGAGGATGCAGAACAAGCGCAGGCGGATTACCTTTTAAATTCCTGGGAAGACATAAAGGAGAACATGTCTTCTGAGACAGGACAGGGCAATGCTATT
>JAQTPJ010000079.1 GCA_028712915.1 Candidatus Omnitrophota bacterium | reverse complement strand
AAAACTGTAAATGACTACTCCTAAGAAAATAATAAACAACGCAAGCCTTATAAAATACTGCGTAAGGCTGAATATCAACTCTGAATGATATAAGGTCAAAACCTTTGGCCAAAAGATTAGTCCAAGGTAAGATGTAATGGCTATGGGAATCTGCACAAAAGGATTCATTATGTGCGACTCCTGATAAAAATCTGCCTGGAATGTTTCAAGCCTCTGCCCTATTTTCCCCATATACAATAAAAAAATAATAATAACTGCCGTAAAAAATGGTATTAAATCTTTCCAGTTCTTACGCAAATCAGAAAAAGATAAGATAAATGCAAAAAGCACTAAAGGAAAAGCCACTGCCATATCATGCGTGAATAAACTGATAATAAAAACAATAAACGAGAATTTCAACAGCTTCTTATTTTTATAGGATAAGGTGTATAACAAAAGGGCCAAAACAATAAAAAAAGTATATAACGCGTAAGGGCCGCCGGAAATCCAGGTGACTGACTCTGTTTCAATGGGGTGTACGGCTAAAATAGCGGCGGTAAAAAAAGCGACTTTAGGACCAATTAGAATACTAAACAAAAGATAGGTTGTTAAAACTACGGCTGCATGTGCAATAATATTTACCAATCTGTAATAAATAGGGACGCGGCCGAATATCTTATTTATGAAAAAGTGGATTATGGGGTTAATTCTATTCTGCCCGAGGACATAGCTTGTTTTATCAAGCGATTCGTTATTTAATATTGAACGCGTATCGTCTGACGTAAAATCAGCCCCCAGGCTGTTCCAGTAAGCCGCGCAAACAAGTAAAACCAAAACCAGGACAACTTTCCAATTCTGTTTAACCCAAACCCGGAAATTAAAAAACGCTGCTTTTTCTTCCAGCATGTTGACTATTTTACCTTTTGAGATGTTTTTTGCCATATAGATTAACTTTGCAAATCATAAAAAAACAACTCCCTAAAAATGGAGTTGCTTTGAATTCTGCTTTAACCTGGTTACAGATACCTGCGGCATGAAATTAATTATACTACCGCATCTATAATTATCAACCTAAAATTAATAAGCCCTATTCGTACCTTAATGCCTCAATGGGATTTAAATCAGAAGCCTGCTTAGCCGGCCAGAGGCCGAACACCACGCCTACCATTAAGGAAAAAAGCGTGGCAAGGACTACAGAAGATAAAGAAACCCTTACCGACCATCCCGCGATAATAGTTATTAATGTTGATACCCCGCTGCCAAGCGCGACACCCGCCACCCCTCCGATAAACGACATCAATATAGCCTCAATAAGGAACTGCGTCATGATATCTTTGTTGTTCGCGCCTATGGCCTTGCGCAGGCCGATTTCCCTCGTGCGCTCGGTTACTGAAACCAGCATAATATTCATAATACCTATACCGCCGACTAAAAGCGATATGGCGGCGATTGCGCCTAACAATAACGACATCGTTTCAGTAGTAGACTCCAACATTTTTTTAATATCAGTCATATTGTGTATTTGAAACGACTCTTCTGCCTCTTCAGTGGTAAGGCGATGCTGTTTTGCAATAATTTTATATATAGATTCCTGCGCTGCATCTGTTAATTCGGCGCTCTTTGCTTCCACATAAATAGAATCAATGTATTCCTTCCCCATCACTCTATACATCGCCGTGGTAATCGGAATAACTACTGCATCATCCTGGTCATGAGGACCGGCAGCGCCCTTGGCAGGCAAAATGCCTATTATTTTAAAGTTTATGCGGTTTATCTTTATAATTTCTCCTATCGGATTTGCGCTGCCAAAAAGTTCCTTTACCACAGTCGTGCCTAGCAACGCCACCTTGCTCCTCTGCCTTACCTCATCCTCGCTGAAAAACCTGCCAACTGTCGGAGTGGCAGAACGCACTTGTTCATAATCTACGCCGCCGCCTTCAACCTGGGTATTCCAGTTTTTATTAGTATAAACTATCTGCGCCCTATCTGTTACCGAAGGGCTAACTTTTTTAACATAATCTTTGATTTTCTCGATAACCTCCACATCCTGGAATGTAAAACGTGTTACTGTTCCGGCCTGTAAAGCCACACCCATACTCCTTGAGGCCCCAGGCCTTACAATAAGCAAATTAGAACCCATAGATGTCAAGCGTTTCTCTATTGATTCTTGCGCCCCCCTGCCTACTGCAAGCATAGCTATAACCGCTGCAACACCGATAAGTATACCAAGGATGGATAAAAACGCCCGCATCTTATGCGAAAGCATGGCAAAGACAGCCTGGCGCAGGTAATCCATAAATTCCATCCCATTACCAAACATGCTCCTGGAATTAGACAGAATATTCTTTATGGAATTTTCCCGAACATCCTCCGCTAAAGTTTTTGTTCCACCGGCAACAGTCTCATCAGAAATAATCTTTCCGTCTTGCATACGGATTACACGCTTGGCATGGGAAGCAACTTCGTTTTCATGGGTAACAATAACAATCGTTTTGCCTTTTTGATTAAGTTTCTCTAATATGGCAATTATTTCTTCTTTGCTTTTTGAATCAAGGTTTCCTGTAGGTTCATCGGCAAAAATAACAGGCGGGGCATTAACCAATGACCTTGCAATTGCAACCCTCTGCTGCTGGCCTCCGGACAACTCATTAGATTTATGGAACATCCTGTCTTTTAAGCCAACTTCTTCTATTTCACGCTGCGCTCTTTCTTTTAAATGCCTTTTGCCGGCATAAATAAGCGGTAACTCGGCATTCTCCAATGCGGTCATTCTAGGCAACAGGTGGAATTGCTGAAAGATAAAACCCACCAATTGGCTTCTAACTAAAGCCAGCTCTTTGTCCGTAAGTTTTGTTACGTCTTCTCCTCCCAATGAGTACTCGCCTAGATCAGGCCTGTCGAGCAAACCCAATACATGCATAAGCGTAGACTTGCCAGAACCAGAAGGACCCATAATGGCCACAAATTCACCCTGTGCAATATTCAAAGATACGCCGTTAAGGGCTTTTACTTCCACCTTGCCCATCTGATATGTTTTAAATATATTTCTTATCTCTATCATTTTTTGCTTGAGCTGCCTCTTCTCATATTAGGCATAAACGGGTTGCTGCCGCCATCGTCTGCCTGAGGAAGAATGTATTCTTGCGACGTAACAACTACTTTATCGTTTTTATCAAGCCCTGAGAGTATTTCATAATTTTCATCGTCGGTGATGCCAATCTTAACCATCCTCTTGACTAGGGCATCACTGCCTTCCTGTTTTACGAAAACAAACCCTTCATTATTACCCTCATCTATATAAACCGCCTCAACAGGAAGAAGCATAGCATTCTCGCTGTTCTTCTCTATAAAATCTATCGTAGCATTCATTCCAGAACGGAAGAATTCAGGAACTTCATCAGGAACAAGGTCAACTTTATATATGGTTACGTTATTAGATGTCTCCGATTCATAATATATGTGGTCAACAGCGGCATTGATTTTATCATCGGGGTAAGCATCAAGGCTGATTACAGCCTTTTGTTCAAGTTTAACCCTTCCTATATCAGTTTCATCTACTTCAGCGCGAACGATAAGCTGGTCCGACAATACCACTACAGCATCAGAAGTCGTAACAGTCTGGCCGGGCTGAGTAGTAGCCACAATAACCTCGCCGTTAATCGGAGCTAATAACACTATAGGCTTATAAGCCTCCTGCCAATATTTTAATTCCTCTTCGCCTTTTGCGCGCGCAGCGTCAAGAAGCGCCGCCCTCTCGGTCGAACTCATCAAAGCAAGAGTCTCTCCCTCTTTTACGTTGTCTCCCTCTTTAACCAAAACACTCTCTATGCGGCCGCTGACCGGAGGTTTTATCTCCAGGCGGTTTTTGGGATAAACCGTGCCTGTGGTCGAAATTATTACCCGCACTGACCCTATCATCGGAGAAATCTCGTTTGATACTTCCGCAGGACCCTGTTTCTTTGCTGTTTTTATAAAAACTAAAATACCAGTAACTGCAAGAAGCAATATTATAATAAAAGAAAATTTCGTCTTCTTATTCATATTCTAACGTTTCTCCTTTCGCCTGAACCCAATTAGCCTCCGCAAGCAAAACATTAGCCTGAGCGTTTAAAAATGATTTTTTTACCGTTACTAAATTATTCTCTATTATCGTCCAGCTATCGAAATCGATAAAACCTGCCGAATACTGCGCCTCTGCTATATTGGAACGTTCGACAGCGGCTTCCAGGGATTTTTGCTGAACCCCTACTGTTTCTACGGCATCCTGGAGTTCTACCCACGCCTGTTCAAGGCTCACAATAGCGCTGTCTATTACGCTTCTTTCATCCGCTTGCGCCTGCCTGTATGCGGATTGCGCCTGCGAAACCTGGGCAACTCTCAATCCTCCCTCGAATATCGGCATACTTATACCCAAACCCAAATTCCACTGCTTGCCCTTGGCAGGCCACTTGGAGCCCGATTTACTGGTGCCTGCTGTACCGGAAAGCTGCGGTGAGAAATTAGCATAGCTGATTTGATATCAAAAGAAGCTGAATTCTTTTTAGCGATAGCCTGCAGCACAGAAGGATTATTATTGATTAATTCATCAAAATCAGGCTTTTCTTTAACAGTATCAGAGATTTCAAAATCGCCTTTGACAATCATCGGCTCAAATTCTTCGCGGCCCATTTCTTTATTTAATTTTACCTGCATCAATTCGAGATCCCTTTTTGCCTGTGAGAGCTCAAAGTTTGCCTGAGCAACATTTGCTTCTGCCGTCAATAAAGCGCCTTTATGTTCTAGGCCGGATTCATAACGCAAAGAAATCAACATCAAGCTATTTCTTCTAATTTTTACAATTTCCTCTATTACCTTTATTAATTCCTGTTCTTTGAGTAGATTAACGAACGCAGACCTAAGATTATATTTTACTTCGGATGAGGTAAAGCGGTAACTTTCCTGCGCAGCCTTTATATCCTGCGAAGCAGCCTTTATTTCATTGGCTGTCTTTCTGCCGTCGAAAATAAGCTGCGTGGCGCTTAAGCCGTAGGAATAAGAATCAGTTGTCGCAGTGGTGCTTGAACCGGAAGTTACGGTAGTCTTTTTTGTTGTTGAAGCATCAAGGTCAGCGTCGATCTGAGGATACAGGCCGCTTGCGGTTATTGTCTTTGCGGCTTCCTTTTGCTTAACTGCTTCCCC
>JAQTPJ010000078.1 GCA_028712915.1 Candidatus Omnitrophota bacterium | reverse complement strand
AAATATCAGGATTGGCTGATGGATTATATCAAGTCGCACCCTGATTTTATCAAGCCGCAGTCCCGCTATAATGAAGTGCTTTCTTTCCTGGAAGGAAACAAACTCTGCGATTTATGTATTTCCCGTCCCAAGGAGAGGTTGTCCTGGGGTATTCCTGTGCCGTTTTCAAAGGACCATGTCGCATACGTCTGGTTCGACGCGCTTATAAATTATATAAGCGCCGTGGGTTTTTCTTACGAAGACAAGAAATTCAAAAAGTTCTGGCCGGCAGACGCGCATTTAATGGGTAAGGATATTTTAAGGCAGCACGCCATATACTGGCCGATTATACTGCGTAGCCTTGGCATTGAGCCGCCCAAGATGATTTTTGCGCACGGCTGGTGGCTTTCACCGTTAAAAGGCGATACCCAGAAGATGTCCAAGTCCAAAGGCAATATCGTAAATCCATTAGACATCGTTAAAAAATACGGCGTGGATACTTACAGGTATTTTCTTTTAAGAGAGGTCCCTTTTGGTTTAGACGGGACATTCCAGGAAGAGGCGTTGAAGAAACGTTTTAATGCGGATTTGGCCAATGATTTGGGAAATCTTGTATATAGGACGCTCACAATGTTAGAGAAATATTTAGGCGGTAAATTGCCCGCAAATATCGACCTGAAATCTGTGTCTCAAAACCACATAATACAGTCGCTGGAAGGCCTTGGGGATAGTATTGCCAGGGCAATGTCCGGCCTGGATTTTTCCTCGGCATTATCGGAAATATGGTCTGTGATAAATTTGGCAAACAAATACATAGAGCAAACCAAGCCCTGGAATTTGGCCAAAGAAAATAAAGACAAAGAGCTCAAAGAGTTCTTATTTATTTTAATAGAGGTGATTAAAAAGGTTTCTTGCGAGATTTATCCTTTTATGCCCGAAACAGCCGCCAAAATAAACGAACAGATAAAGAAAGATAAAATCGAGAAAGCTGCTCCGCTTTTTCCGCGCCTTGACTAATGTTGATAGATACGCATTGCCATTTAGACTTCCCCCAGTTTGATGAAGACAGAGAAGCTGTTATCAAAAGGGCCGCAGACAACAAGGTCAAATACCTGATTAGCGTCGGCTCGAGCATAGAATCATCCATTAAATCCAAAGAATTAGCCGATAAGTTTGACCATATTTTTTTTAGCGTAGGCCAACACCCGCACTGCGCAGAAAAGTTCGACAAATACAAAAAAGACCCTGTTTTAAAGAGGCAGTTTGAAAGTTTATTCGGTAGCAAAAAGCTCGTCGCTATCGGAGAAGTTGGCCTGGATTATTACAGGAATTTGTCGGCAAAAGACATCCAGAAAGAAATATTCAGGTATTTTATAGGGATTGCCAAAAAACTAAACCTGGTTTTGATTGTGCATTGCCGAGAAAGCGAAGACGATACTTACGCTATATTAAAGGATGAATTAACAGATTTTGGCAAGGTGGTATTTCATTGTTTTTCCGGAACGCAGGATTTTTTTGACAAATGTTTTGGTTTAGGCGCCATGTTTTCCTTTACGGCGAATATAACTTATCCCAACGCGGTTAAGTTAAAGGAATTGGTTAGGGAAATACCCTTGGATAGGATTATGCTGGAAACAGACTCTCCTTATTTGCCCCCGCAGAAATACAGGGGCCAGCGCAATGAGCCTTCTTATGTTCAACTTGTAGCTCAAGAGATAGCCTTGCTTAAGAATACTACTTTTGATGAAGTATCTGAAGTAACCACGCGTAACGCAGAAAGGTTTTTTAAATTAAATGGCTAGCAAAGTAGCGTTAGTAAAATGTTTGACTTATGATTCCCGCGAAGTGGACGCGGCATTAAACAAGGCGTTGAGTTTGCTTGGCGGCATAGAGGGGATTATCAAACCGAATTCAAAAGTCCTTATTAAGCCTAACCTTTTAACGGATTCCAAACCTGAGGATTGTATAACAACTCATCCTCAAGTGGTGGAGGCAGTTATTTCTCTGGTTAAAAAGACAAACGCCGAGATTTACGTGGGGGATTCTCCTGGAGTAATCGGGCAGAGGTTGGATGTTGATAAAGTCTATGAGGCTACGGGGATGAAAGAAGTCTGCCTGCGCCAGAATGTAAGCCTTGCCTATTTTGATAAGGCTGTATTAAAAGATGGTATACCAGTTACAGATTGGATTGAACGCTGCGATTATATAATTAATGTGCCTAAATTTAAGACGCATAGTTTTACCACTTTAACAGGAGCCATTAAAAATATGTTCGGCCTGGTAATGGGCGTACATAAGACAAAGCTGCACAAAGATTATTTTAAAGTGCATAATTTCTCCAGGAAAGTTGTAGATATATTCGAGACGGCAAAGCCTGTGTTGAATATTATCGACGGGATAGTCGCCATAGAAGGCGAAGGCCCGGGTTCTTCCGGCACAAGGAAGGACGTAGGGTTGATATTGGCCAGCCAGGATGCCGTGGCTGCCGACAGCGTTCTGGCGACGATAATGGGGCTTTTTCCGAACGACATACTTACTACCAAAGAAGCGGCCAGCCGAGGGTTAGGTGAAACAGATATCAACAAAATAGAATTAGCGGGAGAAAACCTGGGAGAGTTTATAGATAATAATTTTAAGCTTCCCGCTTTGAGTTTTATCTACAGTATGCCGGAGTTTTTATTTAAAATAGCCAAGATATTCGCATGGCACAGGATGCTGGTGTCTAAGAAGCTTTGCCAGTCCTGCAAAAGATGCATAGAGGCTTGCCCTGTAGGCGCCATAAGCCTTAAGAAAGGCAAGGCATTTATTGATTGCAAGAAGTGCATACTCTGCGCCTGCTGCCAGGAAGTATGCCCTTACAAAGCGATAATAGTCCAAAAAAGTCCGTTATTAAAAATAGTAGGTGTCTAAATGAAAAATATTACTCCTTTATTTTATTTCAAAGACCATATTAAGATTGTAGACCAAAGGAAACTCCCGCTTGAGTTAAAATATGCTTATTGCCGTAATGAGCAGGATATTTTTAGCGCCATAAAGAAAATGAAGATAAGGGGCGCGCCGGCAATCGGGGTGGCAGCCGCTTTTGGATTATATTTGGGCATCAAGGATTTTAATTCCAAAGATAGGAATGATTTCATAAAGAGAATGGAGAAAGTTATCCGTTATTTATCCAGCTCCAGGCCTACGGCTGTTAATTTGCGTTGGGCGCTGGAAGAAGTTAAGCAGGAAGTATTGGCTAATCGCGGTTTAAAAATAGATAAACTCAAAGGCCTTATATATAACAAGGCCGTGAAGATTATGCGCGACGACCAGGATAGGTGCCGGCGCATGGCAGGGTTTGCCTTTGGTTTAATAAAAAAGGGCGACAGCTGCCTTACTATCTGTAATGCCGGCGGCATGGCCACTTCGGGTTATGGCACGGCGCTGGGCGTATTTTTCAAGGCCAAGGAGCGCGGTAGAAAGTTTGAGGTATTTGCCTGCGAAACAAGGCCGCTGCTGCAGGGCGCCAGGATAACCGCCTGGGAATTGAAGCAGAAAGGCATCAAGACAACTTTAATCTGCGACAGCATGGCAGCATCGCTTATGAAAAAAGGAGTCATAAAAAAGGTATTCGTAGGGGCAGACAGGGTGACTATGAACGGTGATTTTGCCAATAAGATAGGCACATACAGTATTGCTGCTTTGGCAAAATTGCACAAAATTCCTTTTTATGTTGTTGCGCCTCTGTCAACTTTCGATAAAAAGCTGCATAGCGGCAGGGATATCCCCATAGAGTTCAGGAATAAAGATGAAATCACAAAACTTTATTTCAAAAAATCCATAGCCCCAAGCGGCATAGGCGTGTTTAATCCTGCTTTTGATGTTACGGACGCGAAGTTAGTGACTGCGTTTATAACTGAGAAAGGAATAATCAAGCCGCCGTATGCAAAAAATATAAGAAAGATTATAAATGGCCGCAAATAGGCGTAATAAAATAAGCGAATTAGGTTTGATAGATTGTTTTAGTAGGGTATTCAAAAGCCGTAATCCCCTTGTTATTAAAGGCATCGGGGATGATACAGCCGTAATCAGAACCGGCAAAGAAAAATATTTATTGAGTACCTGCGATATGCTTATCGAGGGTAAGCATTTTAAGAAAACAGATAACCTCAACGATGTGGGCTATAAGGCAGTATCCTGTTCTTTGAGCGATATCGCGGCGATGGCTGGCGAGCCTCGTTTTGCTTTATTATCATTAGGCATTCCCAAGAGATTTGGGTTTAAAGATACGGACAATCTTTTAAAAGGCATAAAAAAAGCAGCCGCTATGTTTTCAGTCGATATTATCGGCGGAGACACCAACGCTTCAGATAAATTAATTATAGATATTTGCATGTTGGGGTTTGTTGAGCCCAGGAAGTTAGTTTTAAGAAGCGGCGCAAAAGCAGGCGATTATATTTTTGTAACCGGAAGGCTGGGAGGATCCATCCACGGTCGGCATTTAAAGTTTATGCCCCGCGTAAAAGAAGCAAAGTTTTTGACAGATAACTTTAAAATAAATTCAATGATAGATATTTCCGACGGATTAGCCCTGGACTTATGGCGTGTATTAAAAGAAAGCAACGTCGGAGCGGTTATATTCGAGAGCTTGCTTCCCATGCATAAGGATTCCAGGAATTTGCAGGAGTCTTTATATATGGGTGAGGATTTTGAATTGCTTTTTACAGTCGCTAAAGATGTAGGAGAGATTCTGCTCGGTAAAATAAGGCGCAAAAGGATTAAGTTTCCTTTGAGCTTTATCGGCAAGATAATCCAGGATAAGCCTAAATTATATCTGGTGGGTAGAGATAACAAATTATCGAGGATTAAACCCAGAGGTTTTATTCATTTTTAACTATGAAAAAAATTTCTTTCAACTCTTATTCAGCCAAAGATACTATTGAGTTAGCCAAAAGGATCGCGGGTTCTTTGAAGAAAGGCGATACCATAGGGCTTTTCGGCGATTTGGGTTGCGGTAAGACTACTTTTGTCAAAGGGTTGGCAGGCGGACTGGGTTTAAAGAGTAAAGTTAACAGCCCCAGCTTTGTTATTCTGAAAATTTATTCTTCGGGCAGGAATAGAACTATTAAAAACAAAAATGTTCCATTGTGCCACTTTGATTTATACAGGCTTAAATCTTTGAGAGAATTAGAAGACATTGGTTACGAGGATTTTATAGGCAGCGACGCCATATGCGTAATCGAGTGGGCTGATAGGGCCGATGGATTATTGCC
>JAQTPJ010000077.1 GCA_028712915.1 Candidatus Omnitrophota bacterium | reverse complement strand
CGCTCTTCCGATCTTGGTTCAAACGTAGTGTTGCGTTACGTTCATATTCCAATCATGAGCTATGAAGAAGTGGTTAAATCTATGGCTTTTGAGTTGGAAAGGTATATCCCTTTTAATAAAGAGGAGATAAATTTTGATTTTGCGATATTAAAAAAAAATAAGAATACCGGCAAAATGCTTGTTTTAATCGTCGCAGCCAAGAAAGACCTGATCAATAGCAGGATTTCCCTATGCCGTGAATTAGGCTACCAGGTGAGTTTTATAGATGTCTGTTCTTTGGCACTTGCTAACTATTTTGAATTTACAAGCAGCATAAAAGATAAGGTCTGCGCGATTGTCAATTTAGGGGCCAGCGTTTCTTCCGTAAGTATTATAGAAGACGGCTTATTAGTTTTAAGCAGGGATATTTTTATAGGCGGCAATGACTTTACAAAGAAATTATCAGAAGTGCTCAATAAAGATTTTAAGGAGGCGGAGGAACTAAAGATGGGGCCTTTGAACGACAGCCTGCTGCAGTCATTGGAGCCGGTATTCAGCAATTTAACAAAAGAACTGAAAGTTTCCTTTGATTTTTATGAAACACAGGAGAATCGCCTGATAGATAAGATTCTTATTACGGGCGGTTCAGCCCATCTTAAAGGAATGCTTGATTATATGAAGCATTATTTGGGCCAGAATATAGAATTAGTCGTTTTTGACGAACAGAAGATTAAATTAAGCCCGTCTTTGGACGCAACAAAATTTAAAGAGTGTTTTAATTCTTTTACATTCGCACTAGGAATGGGATTCAGGAATTTTTAGATGATAAAGGTAAATTTATTACCGGCGCATCTTAAAAGAAAAGAATCGGCAGGTAAATCTGCCCCCGATTCTCTTTATAAGATACCTATGTATCCGATAATGGCGGTTGTTTTTATTCTAGTGTTGATTGTTCATATTGTATTGGGTTTATTTAGTTTTAATAGAAAAATGCAAATTGATTCTTTGGATAAAACATCCAAAAGGGTACAGGCGCAGTCAAAGGAAATTGAGAATATAAAAAAAGATATAATAGCTAAAAAGGATAAACTGAAAATTCTGGAACCTCTCTTAAAAAAGGATATATATTGGACGAGCTTCCTTAATAAAGTAAACCAGGCTGTGCCCAAAGGCCTTTGGCTTACTAATCTCAGTTTTTCAAATAGAGGACTGACTATTAAGGGGAGCGTTTTCTCTTTTGAGGCTGACGAAGTTTCTTTGGTAAACAGTTTTTTTGATGTTTTAAAGAACGACAGTTTCTTCTCGGATAATTTTGTCGATTTCAATATAGGTTCTATGCAAAGGAGAGGTATTAAGCAATACGAGGTATTGGATTTTGTTCTAACAGCGGAAGAAAAGAAAAAGGAAGAGAAAACATCAGATGAACATAATAATAAAAGAAAAAGATAAGCAGATAGTTTCTATTACGCTTTTTGTAGTCTTTATCGTAATTGATGTGGCTATGTTTTTAGGATGGCAGTACCGCCTATTTTCCAAATACAGCGAAACACTAACTAAAAAAAAGCAAGCCATGGTAAATCTGGAGAGGGACATAAATAATTTAGATAGGACGAAGAAAGAAGCCGGCGATTTGGAGAAAAAGATTGATGATTTGTGTCTTTTTGTTATAGAAGGGGAAAATATTTCTGCGTTGATAGAGGATATATCCAAATTAGCCAACAATAGCGGCGTGAAAATTACCCAGATCAAACCGGTGATGGACAATGTTAACTTTGAAACAGTAGACGTAAAGGATATTAAGTTTCATGAAATAGAGATTCAGATAGTGGGGCAGTCTGGTTTTCACCAACTGGGGGATTTTATCAGCAGGGTCGAATCAGCCAAAAACTTCTTTAAAGTAGTTTCTATAGGTATAGACCCGAATGACAAAGATTATAATGTACAAAATATAAAGCTTTCTTTAAGAACTTACGTTAGTATTATATAATATGTATTATATGAGATTAATATTTGTGGTACTATTAATAATAGCGGTAGGCATAGCTGATGTAATGGCGCAGGATAATGGGACAATATATGATAGCGCTAAAAAAAGGGATCCTTTTATTCCATACGTGACAAATGACGGGCAGCTGATAAATATACGAGAAGAAGGCGAAGACATCAATATCAACTTGGAAGGTATATTTTATGATAAAGATGGCCAGTCTATGGTTATAATAAACGGTGAAATTTTGAGAAAAAATGATACAATTGGTAATATAAAGATAGTTGAGGTCAAAAGAGACGGCATAGTGTATAGCAAAAAAGGTGAGATTTATACCTTGTCTGCGAAGAAGGAGGATTAGTTAATGTATAGATGTGTTCTTGTGTTGATTCTGGCGTTAGGTTTATGCGGAGTGGTTTACGGAGCAGATGAGACGGCTTCAGGCGGCAAAGAGCAAGTGCAATCCGTAACTTCCCAGGCAGAAGACGCCACGCTAACGCAAGAAGAAGCCAACGGCAATATTACGCTTGATTTTAAAGATGCGGATATAAGGAGCGTATTAAAGATTATTTCTTTAAAAAGTGGCGTGAATATTGTCGCTTCTCCTGATGTTACCGGGACAGTTTCCGTATACCTGGATAATGTCAATTGGGAAAAGGCATTGGATGTTATTTTAAAGACCTATGGTTTTGGTTATGAAAAGAAAGGCAACATTATTAGCGTTGCGCCGCTGGATAAACTTACCGAGCAAAGAAGGATAGAACAGGAATTGACTCATGTCCAACCGACCGTGACAGAAGTTTTTAAGTTAAAATACATTGACGCATTGGATGCCAGTAAAGCGCTGGAGCCTCTGGTTTCTTCTCGCGGAAAAATTACGGTCTTAGAGGTGACTGGTAAGTCTGGGTGGGAATTTGGAGGAGAGGCATTAGGCAAGAAAGAAACAAAAGAGAAAGGGCGCAAGAGCCTGACAAAGGTTTTATTAATTACAGATATTCCTCCCGTGATAGAACAATTGAAGTTAGTATTGAAAGAGATAGATATGAAGCCCAGGCAGATTATGATTGAGGCAAAGATACTGGAAGTTTCCAAAGATTATCTGGATGATATCGGTTTTGAATATTCTACGCAGGAAGTAGGGGCGAGCGATATTACTATTGATGGCAGTAGCAGTAAAGATCTATACGGCGTAGGAGGTAGGTTTCTAAGCGGCAATGAGGATACTATAACTCCGTCAGTCTTTCAGCCGGCAGCCTCTGACCTTAGTCCTGAAAATGCCGGTTTGCAGCTTATTCTTAAAAAGTTAATGGGTTCAAAGTTTGAAGTAATCTTTCATATGTTGGAGGAAGATGTGAATTCAAATTTGTTATCAGCCCCTAGGATCACAACTTTAGACAATCAGGAAGCAACAATATTAGTGGGTGAAAAATATCCCATATTGTCAACTGACGTTTCCGGCACTGATACAACAACTACGACGACAAGCCTCGATTACTATCAGGATATAGGTATTCAGCTTAATGTTATTCCGCAGATATGCGGCGGTGATAAAATTAATATGATTATCCATCCGGCTGTAACTTCTTTTACGCAGACAGTCGGCACTAACGCATATCCCAGGATAACTACGCGCGAAGCTGAGACTCAGGTAATTATGAACAATGGCGAGACCCTTGTTATTGGAGGTTTAATCAAAGACTATGAGAATACTTCAAAGATAGGCGCGCCTTTTCTGAGTAAGATTCCTTTTCTCGGCGTTTTATTCAAAAGAGATACTAATGATACAGCCAAAATAGAGCTGCTTATTTTTATAACCGCGACGATTGTTGACGAGTCCGGTATCCCTCAGATAGACACTGAAGTAGCAGATTAATCTGTTTAAAAATTTTATTAAAATAAATTTTATAGATAATATAATAAGCCTAAACAAACAACGACTAATTTCCCGACAGTCGCTTTTTTTATTTGCGAGGAAAATTGTATCTTAGGAACAACAAGACAGAAGTCCAGTTTAAAGCGAGTTTTATTTTTTCTAAGACAGGTTTTATGCGCTATATTTCTCATCTAGACCTCATGCGGCTCATGATACGCGCAGCCCGCCGCGCAGAACTGCCTCTTTATTTTAGCAAGGGATTTAGCCCGCGCCCGAAATTGGCGATAAAAAAAGCCCTGAAGCTGGGTTTGGAGTCGGAGAATGAAGAGGCGCATATTATTTTAACGCGTAAAATAAATTCTAAATCATTTCAAGACAGATTTAACAAGCAATTGCCTCAAGGCGTAAGGATAAAAGAGTCCAGTATTTCATAAAAGGAAGGATTGTAGCATATGCCCAGAGAAATTCTTATTAATGTCGCGGAGAAGGAAAAGCGCGTTGCCATATTAGAAAATAATAAATTAGTAGATTTTTTTATTGAGCACCCGGAAGACAGGACTATCGTAGGCAATATTTATAAAGGAAGGATTCAGGACGTTGTCCCATCGGTAGGCGCTGCTTTTGTGGATATAGGCGAAGAAAAAAACGGCTTCCTGTATATTACGGACGTTACGGATTTTCGTTTTGACGAAGAGGAATTGGGTGAATTAGGCCCCATAAACGATAAAAAGAAAAACCCGCCGCTTGAGCTTAAGAAGAATCAGGAAGTCCTGGTCCAGGTGACCAAAGAGCCTTTTGCCAGCAAAGGCGCAAGGCTTACAACACATGTTTCTATCGCCGGAAGATACCTTGTGCTTATGCCTTTTGACAGGCATTTCGGCATATCCCGCAAGATTGATGAACCTGAGGAGAGAAAAAGGATAATAGAGATTTTTCGTTCGCTTAATTTAGGCCATGAATACGGAGTTATAGTCAGGACTGCGGCCTGGGGCAAGGAAAAAAAGGCGCTTATCCGAGATTTGCATTTTCTATTAAACCTTTGGGACAAGGTGAAGAAGATTTCCCATAAGGCGCGCAACCCATATTTAGTCTATGAGGATTACGACCTTGTCTTACGCACTGTGCGGGATTACTTTACTGAGGACGTAGAAAGATTAGTTGTTGATTCCAAAATAGAATATAAGAGGATTTATAAATTCGTCAGCGCCTTTTTAAAGCCTTTAGTTAAGAAGCTTTTTTTGCATCGCGACAAGTTGTCTTTATTCGACAAAAAGGGCGTAGAGAAAGAAGTTGAGCATATATACAGAAGAAGGGCTTTTTTGAAATGCGGAGCCCATATTGTAATAGATCAGACAGAAGGTTTGATTGTAGTTGATGTAAATTCAGGTAGTTTTGCCCATAAGAAATCACAGCAGGAGGAAGCGGCATTTATGATAAATAGCGAGGCAGCGGTAGAAGTTGCCCGTCAGCTGAGGCTGCGTGATTTAAGCGGTATAATCGTAATTGATTTTATCGATATGCAGCATG
>JAQTPJ010000076.1 GCA_028712915.1 Candidatus Omnitrophota bacterium | reverse complement strand
TCCTAAAAGAAGCGAGATAAAAAACGTAGTCACAGCAGCTATAGCTGCGCGGAAGGTAATATATTTTAGAATATTAAATAGGGGGATACTGTTGCTTAGAGGGTATAATAAATTATAAAACATTATTTTAGATCCTTTAATGAAGAAACGATTTCTTCCATGCGCAGGCGCCGCGACCCTTTTATCAACACGGCATCGCCCGGTTGAATTTTATCCTTAAGGAAATTGATTAATTCCGGCTTTGAGTCGAAGATAAAAATGCCCTGCTTGTTTCCGGACTTTGCTTTTGCCGCCTGCGCTGCCGACTTGGATAGTTTACCAAAAGTAACGAATATATCAATGGGTTTCTCAGCGACAAAACTGCCTATCTGCCTATGCAAATCCACGGATTCTTTGCCTAACTCCAGCATATCCCCCATTACCAAGATCTTCCTGCCGCCGGCTTTAATCTCAATCAACGATTCAATGGCATTCCTTAAAGATAAAGGATTGGAATTATAGGTATCGTCTATTATACTGAATCGCTGGCAATCGATTCTATTCAATCTTTTATCGGGAAATTTGAAATTATTTAATGACTCTTTTATGTCTTCTATGCTCAGCCCAAAAATCAAACCACAGGCAATCCCTGCTAACACGTTATAAATATTAAATTTTCCCAAAGTGTTAACGCGGAATTTATGTTTCTTATTGAAAGAAAAAACAACAGCGTTATTCTCCACCGCTATATCAGACGCCATGAAATCACAGGGTTCTTTTTGGCCGAAATAAAATACCTTAAATCCTGAAGGCAGTTTCAGATTTCTTAAGAATACATCGTCACCGTTTAATAAAACCACTCTGGGGCCTTTCAGTTTGCCTACAATTGTTTTCTTCTCTTTGAATACGCCTTCTAAATTCTTGAAGAATTCCAGATGCGAAGCGCCGATATTGGTAATAACTGCCACATCAGGGCGGGTAATGCCGCTTAAATAAGATATCTCTCCGAAACGGCTCGTGCCTAATTCCAAAACGCATATATTATGTTTTTCGTTTAGCCTGAATATTGTCTGCGGCACGCCTATGTGGTTGTTGTGCGTGCCTATATTGCTTAAAACTTCGTGCCTCTTAGACAGAACCTGCGCGATTATATCCTTTGCCGTAGTCTTGCCGACGCTGCCGGTGACTGCGATTAAAGGCACATTATTGACTCTCCTGTAATATTTAGCCAGGTTGCCCAAAGCAATTGCAGTATCTTTTACCTTTAAAATATTCACGGCCGGTTTCTTACTTTTAATTAACGCCCTGACAACCGAGTTTTTATCATCAGATATAATTACAGCCGCCGCCTTTTTATCAGCTGCGTCTTTGACAAAATTATGCCCGTCGAAATTCTCTCCCTTTAAAGCAAAAAATATATCGCCCTTTTTTATGGCGCGCGAATCCGTAGATACGCCTGTAAATAAATCTGATTCCGATTTATTAATCAGCCTGGCTTTTGTAGCTTTTAATACGCCTTTTAACTTAAACATACCTATCCTAATTTATCTAATATAGCTCCTATTACTAAACGGTCGTTAAAAGCGAATTTCTTGTCTTTTATTATCTGATAATCCTCATGCCCTTTGCCGGCGACTAACACGACATCTCCTTCTCTGGCCATCTCTATAGCCTTCTCAATAGCATCTTTCCTGTCTGCTATGCAAATATAATTTTTTCTACTTATGCCTTTCTTTATATCGGAGATTATCGACTTAGGATTTTCGAAACGGGGGTTATCTGAGGTAATAATTGTAAAATCGGCTAATTCGCTGGCAACCTTGCCCATAAGCGGGCGTTTACCTTTATCTCTGTTGCCGCCGCATCCAAAAACTACAATCAATCAGCCATAAACTTTCAGTTCATTAAGCGAAAGAAGTATATTTTTAAGGCCGTCTTCCGTATGGGCGTAATCAACAAAAATGCTAATATCTTTCTGCCTGCAAATAATCTTCTCCAGCCTGCCCGGGACAAAAACACTTTTTAACCCTTCTGCGATATATTTCGGCGGTATGCCTAACGCTAAAGAAGCGGCTATGCTGGCAAGCGCATTATACACATTGAATACGCCAATTAAATTAGTCTCCACGCTAAATTTATGTTTTAGCCCTTCCACCATAAAACGGCTGCCATTACAATCAAAATAAATATCTTTGGCTATTATGTCCGCTTTATTTTTTATGCCGTAGCTGATGATATTTACTTTATTCTTCTTATTATTTTTGATTAAACCCGCAAGCCTGCGCCCATAGGCGTCGTCTGTATTTATGATAGCCCTGCCGCCATTTTTTAAATAATCAGTGAATAAAATAGATTTAGCCAGAAAATAATTATTTTTTGTCTTATGGTAATCAAAATGGTCCTGGCTTAGGTTGGTGAATATAGCCTGGTTAAATTTTAAGCCCTCAATACGCCGCTGCGCCAAGGCATGGCTAGATACCTCCATTGCCAAGAATTTAATTTTCTCCTCAACCATCTGCCTGAGCAGCCCGTTTATAGTTATTATATCCGGGGTTGTATTTTGTCCGATAAAGACATTGTTGCCAAACCTGTAATTCAACGTTCCTATGACTCCCGTCTTCCTCCTGAAAGCCCGCAATATATTCTCTAAGGCAAAAGTTATCGTGGTTTTTCCGTTAGTGCCGGTTACGGCCGTCATATTTAACTTATCCGAAGGATAATCATAAAACTCTCCTACCAAAGAAGCCAAGCACTGAATAGCATCTTTAACTCTTATGATTACAATCGGCAGCTTAGTTTTTATGCTCTCTTGCGATATTACTACCTTGGCGCCATTTGAATATGCCTCATTTATAAAATCCGTTCCTTTGCAATGCGTGCCCGAAAGACAAAAGAATAAATAACTTTCCTTTACTAATTTAGAGTTTATCGCCAATCCGTTAATATTAATACCTAAGGTATTACGTGGGAAAACATTTTTCAAAACACCTACTTTAAATAATCCAGACTTATTCCGAGAATCAACAGGATAGCTGACGGATACTATTTGTCCCTTTATATTATTTACTAGGCAGCTTAGTTTCATCTAATCTGGTTAAGTTAGTAATGCTATTTAACCTTTCTTCTGATTCGAGGTATTTTAAGCTTTTCTCGGCAACTTCTTTAAACACCGGGGCCGAAACAACGCCGCCAAAATAATAAGGATGCGGCTCGTCAAAAACTACTACTATGGCCAATTTAGGATTATCTACCGGAGCAAAACCTATAAAAGAAGCGTAAAAACTGGAATGTGAATATCCACCTGCAGGGTCTATTTTTTGGGCTGTCCCTGTTTTGCCTGCAAATTTATATTCTTTGCTTTTAGCCAATTGGCCCGTGCCTTCATCTACCACGCCTTCCAATATCTTTTTTAATCTTAGGCTGGTTTCCTCAGAAATAACTCTCCTTATCTCTGTAGGTTTATATTCTTCTATTGTTTCATCATATTTATCTCTTATTCTTTTTACTATATAAGGCTTATAGTACGTCCCGCCATTGGCTATAACAGAAATTGCGCAAGCGAGCTGCAAAGCGCTTACTGCCACTTCCTGGCCCATCGGCACAGCCCCTATAGAAGTCTTGGAATAAGCGGACAGCGGTTTAAGCATCCCCCCTGTTTCGCCCGGTAGTACTATACCGGTAAGAGCGCCAAACCCAAATGCCCTGGCGTAATTATAAACTTCCTCCAAGCCCAACTGCTGGGCTATCTTGGTGACGCCGATGTTGCTGGATTGTTTTATGACTTCAGAAAATGTCAACCAGCCATGCGGACGGTGATCATGCAAGATATGATTGGCTACCTTATAACTCCCATTCTCGCAAAAAATTTTGTCATCCTCGCTGAATTTTTTTTCTTCTAATGCAGCTGCCGCTGTAACAATCTTAAATACTGAACCCGGCTCAAAATAATCGCACAATGCGCGATTCCTCCTATTGTCAACTGGGGAAATCTGTGGCTTATTAGGGTCGAAGGTCGGCCTATTTGCCAAAGCCAATATTTCTCCCGTAGAAGGATTAAGCACTATAATGCAGGCTCCCTTTGCATTATGTTTTCTGAAGGCATCGTCTAAAGCATTCTCTGCTATATATTGGATCACCTGATCTATAGTCAAAACTAAATCATAGCCATCTACGGGGAGCTTGTCGGAAGTCTCCACTCTCAAGGCGTTCTGATGGGCGTCGCGCATAAAAAAGGCATAACCCGGCTTACCTTCCAGATATTTATTAAAAGATAGCTCTATGCCTTCTAATCCCACGCTATCTATATTGGTAAATCCCAGAATATGCGAAGACAGGGTTCTATCAGGATATGAACGCTTATCCTCCTTTATAAAATACAGGCCATCCATATCTAATTCTTTTATTTCTTTTACAAGTTTATCAGGAACTTTTCTTTCTATCCACGCAAAGTACTTCTTGGAAGATATACGATCCAAGATAAAATCTTTATCTAAATCCAAGATATCAGATAATTTAGCAGCTAATGTATTTTTATTTTTTACCTCTCTAGGGACGGCAAATAAAGAATAGGAACGTATATTCAACGTAAGTGGCTTGAAATTACGGTCGTATATAATGCCCCTTTGGGCGGGAAGCTCAAAATAAATATTGTGCTGTTTAAAGGCGAGTTTAGTTAAATACTGGGAATGGAAAATGTGAATAAGGGATAATTTGATGAGAAAAATAAATAAAATACCTATGAATACAGAACAAATTACATAAAATCGGAATAGGGGGCCTTTGAGTGGCACTTAAGTTATTTGCGTAAAGATAAAATTTATTCTATTGTTTTGCTTCCGCTGGTCTTGCGGAGACAAATTTTCTGAATACAAGAAACGCTGAATTCTTGTTGGGCAATCCGCTATTTTCCTTCTTTGCTAAATATTCAGACTCCTGCCCGGGATACAGGCCAAAAACCTGTACCGGCTTTAACACCTTTAACTTCGAATTCTTCAGCAAGACATATTTGTCTAAAGTATTGGGTGATTCTAAGGCGTAGATATTGTATTTTAATACACGGTTATTATCCACCAAACCCTGACATCTGTCCTCATTCTGCTTGGCCTGATAGCCTAACTTGGTAATTTCTGTCTGCAGAAAAACATGAATAAGCGCAAATATAACAATAAAAATATTGAGTCCTATTATTTTGGATATCCTCATAGCTATTGTATTTTCTCTAAAACCCTGAATTTAGCGCTCCTGGAGCGCGGATTATCTTTTATTTCTTGTGGTTGCGGAGCAAGCGGCTTCTTGACGATAAGTTTAAATCTTTCCGTCTTGGCTAAATTACGGAAATTAATCTTGGCAATCCTATCTTCTAACGAATGAAAAGATAAAATTCCTACTCTCGCCTCTTTA
>JAQTPJ010000075.1 GCA_028712915.1 Candidatus Omnitrophota bacterium | reverse complement strand
AGTTGGGCGAGACGATGGTAAGGTTCCAGGACCGCAAAGGAAGAAAACTGTGTTTAGGCCCTACGCATGAAGAGGTAATTACCAGCCTGGCCAGCCGCTACGTCCAGTCTTATCGCGATTTGCCTTTTGTGCTCTATCAGATCCAGACTAAGTTTCGCGACGAGATAAGGCCGCGTTTTGGGCTTGTAAGGGCATGCGAGTTTATTATGAAAGATGCCTATAGTTTTGATAAAGACACAGAAGGTTTAAATAAGATTTATGACGCCATGAACAGCGCTTACGAGAGGGTATTCAAAAGATGCGGGCTTGATTTTATAAGCATTAAGGCTGATCCCGGAGTGATAGGCGGGAGCCTATCGCATGAATTCCTCGTGCCGGCAGAAAGCGGAGAGGATATTGTTTATAAATGCAAGATATGCGGAGAATACCAGAGCGAGAAAGAAGCGCAGGTGAATATGTGCCCGCATTGCAAGAACGATTTGACAAAAATAAATGCTTTGGAAGTAGGCCATATATTCCAGCTTGGCACAAAGTATAGCGATGTATTTGATTTAAAATACCTTGATGAGTCCGGCAAAGCCAGGCCGGTTATCATGGGTTGTTATGGCATAGGCATTAGCAGGCTTATGCCGGCAATTATTGAACAGAATAACGATGCCGACGGCATAATCTGGCCTAAAGGGATATCTCCCTATGACGTATTAGTACTTCCTTTGAAAATAACAGAAAAGAAAGTTATGGATGCTTCAAAGAAGATATATGATCTTTTAATAAAGAAAGGCTTAAGCGTCATTTTGGATGACAGGGACGAGAGGGCCGGTATTAAATTTAAGGATGCCGATTTGCTGGGTATACCTCTTAGGATTACCATAGGAGATAAATTTATCAAGGATAAGAAATTGGAGGTCAGGTCAAGAAGGACAAAAGAGACCAAGTTTTTGGCGGTGGATGAGGCAGAGAAGGCAATAGGAAAATACTTATCAGAAGATGCTAAGTAAAGATACGCTAAGCCTTATCGAAGAGAAAACACGGCAGCTAATAGAACCTTTAGCTTTTGATTTAGTTGAATTGAAATATATGCAGGCAAGCGGTAGTATTACGCTGAGATTTTTAATTGACAGAGTAGAAGGCGGCATTAATTTAGATGAATGCTGCGACCTAAGTAAAAAGATAAGCCAGTTTTTGGAGGATGATAATATTATAAGCAGCAGGTATACCCTGGAGGTTTCTTCGCCGGGCATAGACAGGCCGCTTAGAGAGCCTAAAGATTTCAGGCGCGCAACGGATAGGGAAATACACATATTCTTAAAAAACGAACATAAAGGAAAGGTAGAAATGGAAGGCAAGCTTATAGAATCAAACAATGAAGGGATAACTATAGTCTGTAAAGACGGCGGGCAGGAATATATCCCGTTTTTAGAAATCGATAGAGCAAAGCAGGTGATGTTATGAGTAATGAATTAATAGCTATATTAGAACATTTAGAGAGGGAGAGAGGTATTGACAAGGAAATTTTGCTTGCGGCAGTCGAGGCGGCGATGGTTAGCGCGGTCAAGAAAGCCATTGGCGCTAAAGATGCCCAGAGTATAAAGGTGGAGATTGACCGTGATAACGGCAAGATCCGCGCATTCTGCGATAACAAAGAGATAAAATCAATAGATTTTGGGCGCATAGCAGCGCAGACTGCCAGACAGGTAATGATTCAGAAGATAAGGGAAGCGGAGAAAGATGTTATTTATAACGAATTTGTTTCCAAAGTGGGCACCATAGTAAGCGGCAATGTTTATCGTTTTGAGAAAGGCAATATAGTTGTGGATTTGTTCGGCAGAACAGAAGGTATTATCCCGTACAGAGAGCAGGTGCCTAAAGAAGAATTTAAATTAGGCGACAGGATAAGGGTTTATATCTTGGAGGTAAAGAAGGAGTCCAAGGGTTCGCAGATAACCCTTTCCCGCAGGCACCCTAATTTGGTAAAGAAGTTGTTTGAGCTGGAAGTCCCTGAGATTTACGAAGGGATAGTGGAGATAAAATTTATGTCAAGAGAGCCTGGCGAACGCACAAAAATCGCTGTCTGGTCAAAAGACGAAAGAGTTGATTGTGTAGGCGCGTGCGTGGGCATACGCGGTTCCCGCGTAAAAAATATTGTCTCCGAACTACAGGGTGAAAAGCTAGATATTATCCGCTGGAGCGATAATATTCGAGAATACATAACTGCTGCGCTGGCCCCTGCTAAGATAAGCGAGATAAAATTAGATAAAGATAAACAACAGGCAGAAGTTATTGTCGCGGAAGACCAGCTTTCTTTATCAATAGGAAGGCACGGGCAGAACGTAAGGTTGGCCTCTAAACTAGTAGGCTGGGAATTGGATATACGCACCAAGCCTGAAGAAAAAGAAGAGGCTACTTCCAAGGAAGAGCAGAGCCTTGCTAATATCCACGGGGTGGGAGAAAAGATTTTGAGTGTTTTGGTAGAATCGGGTTTTTCTACGTTGGAATCCTTAGCGGAAGCCGACGTGGAAACATTAAGCAAAATAAAAGGGCTAGGAGAGAAAAAGGCCGAGAAGATTATTAAGGAAGCCAAAGCCTTATTAAAGAAATGAAAAATAAGAAAACACAACTGAAGAAGACAAAAGAAGCCAAGCCTAAAAAGCTGGAAAAGAAACCGATAGCGCAGGCAAAGGTAGCCAAGGAAACCCCTTCTAAGAAAATAAAGGTCCTGCCTGTAAAAAGTGTTGTTTCTAAAAAGGCTGTTACTAAGGTTATCAGAAAAAAAGAATCCGTGGTGGCTCATACGGAAAAAGATTTGCTTAAGAATAAAGTTTTGCCCGCCGTAGAGGCGGTTAAAACAACCCCGCCGGCTGCTGAAATTGTTTCACATCATAAGCCGCAGGGAAAAGTTATACATGAGGCAAAGATAGATAAGCCGCTTAAGCCGGCAGCCTCTCCTTTAAAAGAAGAAGTTATTGAGGAAAAAAAGAGAGAAGAACTAGCGCCCGCCGTAAAAAAGACTCTAAAGCCGTTAGAATTAGACCTGCCTATTACCGTAAAAGATCTGGCGAATAAGATTGAGGAAAAATCCACTATTCTCATTAAGTATTTAATTGAGAAGCAAAAGGTATTTGTTACTATCAATCAGGTCTTAAACGAAGATGTCGTTAAGAGGACTCTTGAGCATTTTGGATTTGAATATAAAAAGATAATGACAGATGAGGAAACGCTGCTTAAGTCGCATAGGATATATGAAAATAGGGAACGCTTGCCGCGCCCGCCTGTAATTACGCTTATGGGCCACGTAGACCATGGTAAGACATCTTTATTGGATGCTATCCGCCGTTCCCATGTGGTAGACAAAGAATATGGCGGCATTACCCAGCACGTAGGGGCGTACGAAGTAGAGACTAAGAAGGGTAAAATTACTTTTTTGGATACGCCGGGCCATGAGGCGTTTACTGCGATGAGGGCACGCGGCGCAAACATAACTGATATCGTAATATTGGTAGTGGCTGCCGACGATGGAGTTATGCCCCAGACAGAAGAGGCTATAGACCATGCAAAGGCAGCAGGAGTTTCAATAGTTGTGGCGATTAATAAAATTGACAAGCAGGGCGTTGATTTGGATAAAGTAAAAAGACAGCTTTCCAAATATGACCTTTCTCCTGAAGATTGGGGAGGCAAAACCATTACCGTGGGTGTTTCCGCAAAGACCGGGCAAGGCATAGATGAATTATTGAATATGATTTTACTTGAGGCGGAGATGTTGGAGTTGAAGGCGGTATATGACGCATTGGCCTCGGGGGTTGTAGTGGAGGCAAAGATAAGTAAAGGCAAAGGTTTTATAGCCACGGTTTTAGTGCAGAGCGGTACGCTTAAAACCGGGGATAATATGATTTGCGGGACTCATTATGGAAAAATCAGGGCGATGTCTAACAGCTTCGGCCAGCGCGTGGATTCTGTTACACCTGGTTTAGCGGTCGAGATATCCGGGCTCTCAGGGTTGCCGCAAGCCGGTGAAAAGTTTTATATACTGGATGATGACAAGAAACTAAAAGAGATAGTGAACGAGAGGCAGGCGCAGGCAAGGCAGGAGAGGATTTCTCCCGAGCCGAAACATATAAGCTTAGATGATCTCTATGCCAAGATACAAAAAGGCGAAGTCAAGGAATTGAACCTGATATTAAAAGCAGATGTGCAGGGCTCGCTGGAGGCGATCCGCCAGTCATTATCCAAATTGCTAACCGCGGAAGTGCAGTTGAATATTTTGCATCTGGGCGTAGGGCAGATAAATTCTTCAGATGTTATTCTGGCTGAGGCCTCCAATGCTATTATTATTGGTTTCAATGTTGATGCGGATAGTAAGGCAAAGGAATTGGCTGCCAATGAAAAAGTAGATATACGCACCTACAGAATTATATACGAGTTGTTGGCTGAGATTAAGGCTGCGTTGGAGGGTATGCTCGCGCCCAGGATTAAAAAGATTTTCATGGGCAAGGCGCTGGTAAGGAAAGTGTTTAACCTTTCCAAGTCGGGATTAGTAGCCGGTTGTTTTGTGCAGAAGGGGAAAATTACACGGCAAGCTTTAGTGGTCCTTATGCGCGATGGCCAGCCGGTGTTCGAAGGGAATATTTCCGCGTTAAAACGTTTTAAGGACGACGTCAGGGAAGTGGCAGAGGAGTTTGAATGCGGTATTTCTTTAGGAGGCTTTTCTGATTATAAAGAAGGTGATATAATTGAGGCATATACTATTGAGAAGATAGCAAGGACATTATGAAAAAGACAGTTTTGAGCGGGATGCGTCCCACAGGAAAGTTACACTTAGGCCATTTGGTGGGCGCGTTGAATAACTGGTTAAAACTACAGCAGGAATACCAGTGCTTCTTTATGGTCGCTGATTGGCATGCGCTGATGAGCGAGTATAAAAGGCCGAATGAAATAAGTAATTTCGCCATAGATAATGTGATTGATTGGTTAAGCTGCGGCATTGACCCTAAATCGAGCGTGATTTTTGTGCAATCCCAGGTGAAACAGCACCTGGAATTATATATGGTTTTATCCTGTTTTGTGCCTTTAGGCTGGCTGGAGCGTTGCCCTACTTACAAAGAACAAAAGAACGAACTTAAGGCTAAAGATATTTCTAATTATGCGTTTTTAGGATATCCCGTGCTGCAGGCGGCGGACATACTGCTCTATAAGGCAGATTGCGTGCCTGTGGGAGATGATCAGTTGCCGCATTTAGAAATATGCAGGGAGATTGCGCGAAGGTTCAAAAATTTATACAAGAAAGATGTTTTGGTCGAACCGGAAGCGCTTCTGACAAAAGTTCCCAGGTTGTTAGGTGTCGATGGCCGTAAGATGAGCAAGAGTTACGATAATGCAATCGCTTTATCCGACCCCAGGGATTTAATCAAGAAAAAAATAACCAATATGTTTA
>JAQTPJ010000074.1 GCA_028712915.1 Candidatus Omnitrophota bacterium | reverse complement strand
TTAATCAGTTTAGTGAGGTATAAAGCTGTAGTCTCTCCTTCTGTATCGGAATCCGTGGCGATAATTATCTCTTTGATATCGCTATCCTTTATGCGCTGGATCAGGCCGTTTATCTTTAAATCAGAAGGGCCCTTGCCTTCAAGCGGAGCAATCGTGCCTAAAAGAACATGATACAAACCTTTAAATCCTCCGGTCCTTTCGATAACGCCTACGTCTTTGGGAGTTTCTACAACGCACAAAACATCTTTATGCCTTGAGTCGTCGCGGCATATCAGGCAGACATCATCTTCTCCCAGGTTATTGCATATGCGGCAAAAACGGATGTGCGATTTCAACTTAAGCATATCCTGCGTAAGCAAATCCACTTCCTCTTTGGGCGCCTCCAGAAGGTAAAACAAAATCCTTTCAGCGCTCCTTCTGCCCACTCCGGGAAATTTTATAAGCCGCTCCAATAAATTCTCTATTAATTTGGGATAAGGCATGCTGGTTTAACCCTTGCGGAAAACTCTTCCATTGAATGTATCTAAAACTGACTTTAAAAATTCGCTTTCGGGGCCGCTATCGGAATTTTTATTATCCTGAGCGTCCGATAGGTTTTCCAGGTCCTCCAATAATTCAAACTTAAGGCTGAGCATCGTATCGAACAACTCGTTTATCCTGTCCGTAATAAGTTTCTGATTATGCCGCTCCTCCACTGCCTCCTTGTAAAACAACGCCCTCTTGGAAAAACCTATCGTTAAAATTCCTTCTCTAAGTTCTACGGGCCGCGCGTCCTTAAGGTATGTGCCAACCGACATCTTTTTTTCGGAGACAGCGTCGACTAATTTCGGCCAACCGTTTAATAGCGTATCAAAACTGGCTTTAGGCGCCTCAGGCGCTTCTTCTTTACTTAGTTGAACGCCTGCCGCTGGCGTATTGTCATCATGGGGCGGCTCTTTTGCCTCAGGAACAATTGCTTGCGCCGAAATATCCGCCGCAGCATCTTTATTTTTTGCCTTCGGCGCGGCGAATAGGGCGCCGCTGTTATTTAATTTTATTTTATTGGCCACGACTTTCGCCGCCGAGCCCACAAAAGACTCTTGGGGATTTTTTTCTCCTGATGGTACTTTCTGGGTTAGCTTAATCACCATAACCTCCAGCGGTATCCTGTAAGAGCCTATTTTCTTCGCCATATCCTGCGTATAGATAACCTCCGTGAATATGTTAACCAGCTCCTGCATCGGCAAATTCTTGCTCTGCTGAATTACTTTCTCGGTAACTTCCTTGGGCAAATCCAACATCTCCTCCAAGTTTGTTTTCATAACCTTAGAAAGCATAATATTTCTTAAGTGCCACAGGAGCCCTTCCAGGAATTTAGCGATATTTTTTCCGCGGGTAAATAATTTAGAAATAAGATCAATACAAAACTGCGCGTCGTTATTTTTAATCGCCTCAACAAATTCAAAATAAGAATCCTGCTCTATGAGGCCCATTACCGAGACGACATCTTCCGGCTTAATTTTATTTTTAGAAAATGACGCCAATTGGTCCATTACCGATTCGGCGTCGCGCATACTCCCGTCAGAAATCTTGGCTATATCAAAAAGGACTTCTTTATCGATTGAAATTTTCTCTTCCTTGGCTATCTCTTCCAGCTTAGCGATGATTTTTAAAACAGGTATGCGGCTGAATTCAAATTTCTGGCAGCGCGAAAGTATCGTAGGCAGGATTTTCGCGGGTTGAGTAGTGGCAAAAATAAATTTAACGTGCTCGGGCGGCTCCTCCAAAGTCTTAAGCAGCGCGTTGAAGGCCTCCTGCGTCAACATATGCACTTCATCAATAATATAAATCTTATATTTTCCCGAGACAGCCGCGAATTTTACATTTTCGCGTAAGGCCCTGATTTCATCGATGCCTCTGTTGGAGGCGCCGTCGATTTCAATTACATCCAGGCTTCTTCCTTCGGAAATCTCGCGGCAGGCAGGGCATTCTCCGCAAGGCGTCACGGTGGGCGCGTCATTACAACTTAACGACTTTGCCAGAATGCGCGCGCAGGATGTTTTTCCTACTCCCCGCGGCCCCACAAAAAGATATGCCTGGGCTAATTTTCCGCTGAGGACCGAATTCCTGAGGCTCTTAGTGATGTGTTCTTGTCCGACAACATCGTCAAATTTCTGGGGACGCCACTTCCTGGCAATAACAATATAGGACATAATAATATTTTATCGATACCTTAAAATTATATCAGTATAAAACAGAAATGCCAACTAAAAAACCATCCAGATCCACGCCTTTATTCGGCTCTTTGATGCGGGCATTGGAAAAATGCCTGTACCTATAGCCTAAATTCAAGGCTTTGTTCTTGGCAAAAAAATATGATACGCCCGCGCCGAGCTGTTCCGTGAAATTAAATTGCGTGCCTTGTTCTAAAGTATGCAAGGTAGTATACATCATGCCCGCGCCGCCTTCAATATAAAGAGAGAATTTTCCGATAACAGGATGGCTGTATTTAAAAATGAAGTTATTGCCTATCTCAACATTATCGCTCGGGCTTACAATTGTATTAAAAAACGGCTCAAGTATAAACTTCAGGCTTCCTGATGACTTTGCTTTATTCGGGGTAATATCAAAACCTATCTCGAGGTATAACGGCACTATTTCACAATCATCCTGCTTCCTTAAATTGCCGTCTAACCAACCGCTTAAAATTCCGAATTCTTTTTTGTACTCTTCTTTTTCGCCCTGGCTGTAACAATGGGCTACTGATAAAAATAAAACTACAAATACCAATATAACTGCGGATATAAACCTGTTGCGCTTTTTCATAACAGTTAAATTTACCTCCTTGTCAGATCAAAGAACTGATTAGCATTACGGAAGATCCTAAAACACATTGTTTTAGGATCTCCGTGATTTTTCATTAATTTACGATACAGCTAGGTGCCGAAACACATTGTTTCGGACGAAAGATCCTAAAACACATTGTTTTAGGATCTCCGTGATTTTTCATTAATGAAAAATCACGGAGAGGTCGGGATTTGAACCCGAGAGCCCGGTTGCCCAGGCTAACTGCTTAGCAGGCAGCTCCGTTCAGCCACTCCGGCACCTCTCCAAAATTTACGCAGTAAATTTTGGATCTCGAATCCCGAAGCATTATCGGGATGAGAGATCTCCTTCTTCCATTACTCAATTTCTCGAAGAAGACTTCCTGCGTTTCTTCAAAAAGAAATCCTTCAACAACAAAGAACAATCTTTTTCTAAAATACCTCTCTTTACCTCTATGCGATGGTTTAACTTTTTATTATTTACGATATTCAGGATTGAACCGCACGCGCCGGCTTTAGGATCTCGCGCCCCATACACAATCTTTTTCAGACGGGACAACACCAACGCGCCTGCGCACATGCTGCACGGCTCAATTGTAACATAAATCGAACAATCCAACAACCATTTATTGCCCAGAAAACTACACGCCTCGGTCAAAACCAGCATTTCGGCGTGAGCTGTGGGGTCTTTTAACATCTCTACCTGATTATGCGCCCTGGCGATTACCCTGTTTTTATGGACAACTACCGCTCCGACGGGAACTTCATCAAGCGCGTATGCCCTCTGCGCCTCTTTCAGGGCCTCTTTCATAAAAAACGCATCGTTTCTTAACTGTATATCCATATTAAAAATTAAAAATGCGCCTGGCTGGACTCGAACCAGCAACAACTTGCTCCGTAGGCAAGTGCTCTATCCAATTGAGCCACAGGCGCATTCAATTTATACTCTTTTTTTATAAAACACTTTAATAAAAACAAAATAATTACAACTCTATCATGCTTTTAATATTATAAATGGAAGACGAAATAAATAAAACCCCAAATACAATTCTATTTTTTATAATCCAATCGTTTATAAAATTAATCCTACCCTCCAAAACAGTAAACCATACAGTCTGTGGCAGTAAATCCATATTCAATATCTCCTCAAGGCGCGAGTATAAACGCGGAAGAAACATAAAAATCACACTAAAGGCAAACGTCGTAAATGAAGACCATAAGAAAATATGCTTAGCGATAATTATCTCCATAAGAGCCGGCTAATCATTATACTTTTCTTTATGCTCATAAACAATCCTGGAAATATCTTTTAATATAGCCTTAAGGTTATCAAGGTCTTCTCCGCGGGTCATAACGCCTAAAAGATAAGGGCTTTTCCTATGATACACAATCCCGCATTCATGCAGTTGCGCCAATCCGGTATTGACATTTACCCTCTCCCCGAATTTATGCGCTACTTTAATATTGGGCGGCAAACCAGCCAATAAACCCTCGTCGAAATCCACCTCTGTCAATATATTTAAAGCTTTCTCTGACATCTCCCTGTTCAAATAAGAAGCGTTGTATAAAATCCTAAAAAACGAGGCGTAATCTTTTACGGAGATAAAATCTTCCTTATCCCTGAAGTCAGGTATGGCAATATTGAGATCTGTGTATACCTGATCTAAAATATCCTGTTTAAGATTAAGCAAGAGTAAATTCTTTGCTTCGTTGTCTGAATATACAATCATCCTGTATATCAGGTCGCTCACCGCATAGGCGTTGCCTACCTGTATCTGTTTTTCAGGCATTATGTTCGGAGTTGCGCCATCAGAAATAGCATTTTTATAAAGAATTACCTGGCTCAAAATCTCAGGGTCTTCCTGCGCGGCTTTAAAATAGGCCATCATTAAAGGGACCTTGAGCAGGCTTGCCGGAGAAAAACCTTCATCTTCATTAACGCCAATCCAGGGACCGTTATTTAAATCCCTTATATAAACAGAAACATGCGCAATTTTCTTATCGCGCGTTTTATTTTTTATGTAATCCTCTATTTTATATTTTATAAGCTCAAGGCCTCCATCGCTGCCGATAGACTGCTCGCACTCCAGCAAAGGATTTGTAAGATGATTTGAATCGCCGACGCGCTTTTCGGATAACATATTTGCCTTCTCCTGAGCAGGATTTTTAGGCAACAGATATTTCTGTAAGAGTGAACCTGTTAAGGCGCCCATAAAGAAAACCAGCAATACAGGCAAGATATCCTTGAAATTACGAGAATGTTTGTAATCTTTTCTATCTGACATATTTTACTCAGTGTCCGTAGTAAATTTCATTAATGAACAACGCGGTTAGGCGCCAAAACACATTAATAAGACACTACGTTCGCTAAACCGCTTGTCAATTACGAAAGATTCCAAAACACATTGTTTTGGAATCCGCCATCAATTTCATTAATGAAATTGATGGCGGAGAGGGAGAGATTCGAACTCTCGGACCCCTTACGGAGTCACATGCTCTCCAGGCATGCCGATTAAACCACTCTCGCACCTCTCCAAACTTTACGCAGTAAAGTTTGGATCTCGAGTCCCGAAGTATTATCGGGACGAGAGATCTGTTATTTACTGCTATCTATCAATCACCCAAAAGGTGTTCTTTGGTTATC
>JAQTPJ010000073.1 GCA_028712915.1 Candidatus Omnitrophota bacterium | reverse complement strand
GAATATAATAGGAGGAAACTGCTTAGGACATTAAAGATGGCTCTTACTGAGGACAAGGCAAAGACAGATGTGGTAGGGATATCCCGCCTTGGCTTGGTAGAGATGACGCGTGAAAGGGTACACAGGTCCATTGAAAGCCTATCCTATAAAGAGTGCAGTTATTGCCATGGCAGGGGTAAAGTGAAGTCAGAGGTTTCTATGGTAGGGTATGTTTTGAGGAGCCTGCGTAATTCCTTGGCTAACCTTAAATTACGGACGGTAACCGTAGCGCTTCATCCGGACGTGGCAAAGAAGGTGCTATCCGAAAATAGAAATTCCATTAGGCAGCTAGAGAGAGAATTTAGGAAAAGAATCAATATAATCCCTCAGGAAAACCTGCATATAGAAGATATAAAAATTTCCTAATTCCCCGCTTTTTTTATCAAAAATCTAAATTATTAGAAAGCGGCAGGCGGTTTTATTGAAAGTGTTGACGCTGGCTTCTTTATGTGTTATATTTATAGCCCGTTATCTTAATCAATCCAGGCACTAAACTTAATATTATTCAATTAGTTAAGGCAAAATAAAAAGGAGAACATAACATGTACGCTGTGATTCAGACAGGGAGTAAGCAATACAAGGTTAAAAAAGGCGATATTATTGATGTGGAAAGATTGGATTTGTCAAAGTCTAAGAAGGAAGTGGCATTTGACGATGTCATTTTGTGCGTGGATAATGATGATGTATTAATAGGCCAGCCTTTTATCAAGGGCGCTAAAGTCAAGGCGGAATTATTAGCTAATTTGCGCGACAAGAAGATAACAACCTATAAGTATAAACGCAGAAAAAGCTACCACAGAACTATAGGTCATAGGCAGAATATCAGTCGGGTAAAGATTAAAGAAATCAGCCTGAAAAAACAATAGGTTTAAATGTTCATTGATAGGGTTAAAATCGTAGTGAAGGGCGGAAACGGCGGAGACGGCTGCAGGAGTTTTTATAGCGACAAAATGAACTGCAAAAAAAAGCCCGACGGAGGCAACGGAGGCAACGGAGGCAGCATTGTCTTAAAGGCGTCGAGAAATGTTTTTACCCTTCTTGATTTTAAGTATCGCCATGAGTTCGCCGCAGGCCGCGGCAGGCACGGTTCAGGTAATACCCGTAAAGGCAAAGAAGGCAAAGATATTGTTGTTTTAGTCCCCCTTGGCACTCAGATATTTGACGAGCCGTCAGCTTGCCTATTGGAAGATCTAGATAAAGAAGGCAAGGAAATAGTTATTGCCAGAGGCGGTAGGGGCGGATGGGGTAATCACGAAAGAAAAGAGGCGACTCCGGGAAGACCAGGCGAGGTAAAAACCCTGGTTTTGGATTTAAAGTTAATTGCCGATGTGGGAATAATAGGATTTCCCAATGCCGGCAAGTCCACCTTAATATCCAGATTATCCAGCGCAAGGCCGCAGATAGCTGCGTATCCTTTTACGACCAAAGAGCCGGTTTTAGGAGTTGTAAATGTAGGCGATGATAGTTTTACGATTGTAGATATCCCCGGGCTCATAGAGGGCGCTCATTTAGGCAAAGGCTTGGGCGATAAATTTCTGAGGCACGTAGAAAGGACTAAAGTTTTAGTCCATATCGTAGATATGGCTGGCGTAGATACGCGCGATCCCCTGGTAGACTACGAAACCCTAAATAAGGAATTAGAATTTTATTCCAGGGAGATATTAAGCAAGCCGCAAGTATTGGTAGCTAATAAAATAGATTTAGAGCCGGCAAAAGAAAACCTAGAAAGATTCAAGGCAAGATTTAAGAAGAGGATAATCGGAGTTTCCGCGAAAGATAATATTAATTTAGATGTTCTTATAGGCCAGATATATGAAAAAGTTAAAAAGGTTAGTAGTTAAAGTAGGCTCGAGCGTGCTTACCGAAGGTAAAGCCAGGGTGGCGGAGTCTAATTTAGAGCGGATTGTCAGGCATATCGCTGAATTGGTCTCGCAGGGCAAAGAGGTTGTATTGGTGAGTTCCGGAGCTATTGCCTGTGGTTTATCCCATATGGGTTTGAGCAGGCGTCCGACGAAACTTTCCCAGCTGCAGGCCGCCGCAGCCATAGGCCAGAATATACTGATGCAGGCTTACACCAGGATTTTCGAGAAGTATAATCTAAAATGCGCGCAGATTCTGCTTACTAGGGATGATTTTCATGAGCGTAAAAGATATATAAACGCAAAGAACACGATTTTGAATTTGTTCGAATTAAAAGTTGTTCCGATTGTTAACGAAAATGACACTATATCCGTTGACGAAATAAAGTTTGGCGATAATGACATGCTGTCCGCGCTGGTCGCTATGTTGATTGAAGCAGATGGATTGGAAATTTTATCCGATGTGGAAGGATTATGCAGGACTTACGATAAAAAGAATAAGACTTATATGGATTTGATAAAGAAAGTGAAAAGCGTTACCAAGGAAATAGAAATAATTGCCAACGGCACAAACGGCGCTACTTGTATCGGCGGCATGGAGAGCAAGATAAGCGCCATAAAAATTGCTACTAACGTAGGCATTCCTGTTGTGCTTGCCAATGGATTAAGCGATAATTTAAATATCGACTTTTCTAATCCTGAAGAAGGCACGGGAACTTATTTTGAAGCGGTTGATAGTTTTAAAGTGTCGAGAAAACACTGGATTGGGTTTGGCGCGAAATCGTCAGGCAGGATTGTCGTCGATGATGGCGCAAAAAAAGCAATCTTAAATAAGAATGCCAGTCTGCTTTCTCCGGGCGTAACAAATGTCATGGGGGAATTTTCAGAGAAAGAGATTGTAGAGATAACAGATAAAGACGGAGTTGTTTTGGCGAAAGGCATAGCTAATTATTCCAGTAATCACTTAAATAAGATAAAAGGAAAAAGAGCGGAAAAGGAAGTAGTGCACCGCGATAATATGGTGTTGCTAGGGTAGAAAATAACATGGGTAAATTAGAAAATAAATTAGAAAAGATAGTGTCTTTGGCCAAAGAGGCGTCTTTTAAGCTTGCGCTGGTGGATACTGTAGTAAAAAATAGGATTTTAATCCAAATGGCAGATGCGTTGCTTAAGGAAAAGAATAAGATTGTTTCCGCCAACAAGAAAGACCTAGAGGCTGCGCGCAGGAAAAGATTATCCGCGGCATTTATCGATAGGCTTACGCTTGACGAAACACGTATACAACAGATGAGCGCTTCTTTGATAGAATTGTCTAAATTGGATGATCCCGTCGGAGGAGTGATTAAATCATGGGAGCGGCCCAACGGATTAAAGATTTCCAAGGTGCGCGTGCCCATAGGAGTTATACTTATAATTTATGAGTCGCGTCCGAATGTGACTGCCGATTGTATTGGATTATGCCTTAAGTCTTCTAACTGCGTAATTTTGCGCGGCGGCTCCGATGCTTTGAATTCCAACAAAGCAATATTCGATATTTTAAATAAGGTAGCGATGAAGAACGGCATCGCGCAGGGCAGTATTAGTTTTATAGATTCTACTGAGCGTAAGGCAGTGGACGCGCTTTTAAAATTTGACGACTATATTGATTTGGTAATGCCCAGGGGAGGAGAGGGTTTGATTAATGAGGTAAAAAACAAATCCAGGATTCCTGTGATAAAGCATTACAAGGGCATATGCCATGTGTATGTGGATTCGGAAGCGGATTTGAATATGGCTCATAGGATTGTTTTTAATGCCAAAGTTCAGCGTCCGGGCGTATGCAATGCCATGGAGACGCTTTTAGTGCACAAGGACGCGGCCGTAAGGTTTCTGCCGGCAATGATTAAAGAACTGCAGGATGCCGGATGCGAAATTAGAGGTTGTGCCCTTACTAAAAAAGTAGCCAGGAACCTCAAGAACATAAAATCTGCAAAAGATAAAGATTGGTCTACGGAATATTTGGACCTTATACTTTCAGTTAGGGTGGTTGATTCTCTGGATGAAGCGATAGAGCATATTAATAAGTATGGCTCCCGTCATTCAGACAGTATAGTTACCGACGACAAAAATAATGCCCGCAGGTTTCTGAAGGAGATTGATTCCGCCTGCGTATTCGTGAATGCTTCTACGAGGTTTACGGACGGCTACCAGTTTGGTATGGGCGCAGAGATAGGCATCTCTACTGATAAGCTGCATGCGCGCGGTCCTATGGGTTTGGAAGAGTTGACTACGTATAAGTATATTATTGAAGGAAGCGGCCAGATTAGGAGATAATCCGGTTGCAACACCAATTTAACAATATAAATGCGGATAGGTATTTTTGGCGGGACATTCAATCCCATACACTTTGGCCATTTAGTATTGGCGCAGCAGGCGTATGAGAAGTTAAATCTGGATAAGGTTATATTTATACCAAGTTTTTATCCGCCACATAAGAAAGATTGCAGTATAGTCTCGGCATCGCACAGATACAACATGGTGAAGTTGGCCATAAAGGGAAATCCGCGTTTTGAGATTTCTGATATTGAGATAAAAAGGAAAGGGCGTTCTTTTCTAATAGATACTTTGAGGCAGTTGAAGAAGATTTATCCTAAGGCGACATTATTTTTTATCAGCGGTTCGGATGTCTCCGGGCAGATAAGAAGATGGAAGTCTATCGATGAAATTCTTTCGCTGGCGAAATTTGTTTTAGCGAAACGCCCGGGATACAGATTGAAGAAATCCAACAGGAATATTGCGATGATTTCTATTACAGAACTGGATATTTCTTCTTCTATGGTGAGAAAAAAAATTAAGGCGGGTCAATCTATTCGTTACCTTATGCCGCTTAGGATTTATAGGTATATCAAAGAGAAAGGGCTTTACCAATGATTAAAGTAGGTCCGTCGGTATTGGCTGCTGATTTCGGTAAGTTGGCGCAAGAAGTTAAGAAGGCCGAAAAGGCAGGCGCTGATTTTCTCCACGTAGATGTTATGGATGGAAATTTTGTCCCCAACATAACCATAGGCCCTGATGTTGTCTCAAAAATCAATCAAGCATCCAGCCTGCCTATACATACGCACCTTATGATTGCCAATCCGGGTGATTTTATAAAAGAATTTTCTGACGCCGGTTCTGATATTATAAGTTTTCACATAGAAGCCGTGGGTTTCAGCATTGCTAAATCGAAAAAGATTATAGATAAAATCAGGCGTTGTTCAAGAAGGCCGGCAATAGCTATTAATCCGCCCACTCCGCTTAATAAAATAACGCCTTTGTTAAAATATGTGGATTGGGTTTTGGTTATGACGGTAAATCCGGGATTCGGCGGCCAGAAATTTATGGAAGGCGTGGTGCCTAAGATTAAATCACTGAGAAAAATCTATAAGAAAGATATAGAGATAGATGGCGGTATCAATAACCTGAACGCAGGGATGGTTGTTGAGGCAGGGGCGAACATGCTTGCGGCAGGAACATTTATATTCAAAGCGAAAAACATGGCACAAGCTATAAGGAGTTTAAAAAATGTCAAA
>JAQTPJ010000072.1 GCA_028712915.1 Candidatus Omnitrophota bacterium | reverse complement strand
TATACCTTAAGATAAGGCAAGCCCGCAGGGGGAGCAAGAAATTCATCCTTCACGACGGCCCGCCTTATGCCAATAGCAACATCCATATAGGCCACGCCTTAAATAAGATCTTGAAAGATATCGTGGTGCGGTTTAAGACGATGCAGGGTTTTGATTCGCCGTATATCCCCGGATGGGATTGCCACGGGCTTCCTGTAGAACACCAGCTTTTCAAAGAATTAAAGATTACCAAAGACCAGATTGACAGGGCCAGTTTCAGGAAGAAAGCCTTTCAATATGCGATGAAATATGTGGACATCCAGCGGGAGGAATTTAAGAGGCTAGGTATTTTTGGCGATTGGCAGAATCCGTATCTTACTTTGAACCCGAAGTATGAATCAAAGATTGTCTGGTCTTTTGCCCAGCTTGTCAAAAAAGGATATATTTATCACGGATTAAAACCGGTTAACTGGTGTTTTAAGTGCGAGACAGCGTTGGCCGAGGCAGAGGTTGAATACGAAGACCACGAGTCAGAATCTGTATACGTGAAATTTAAGGTTACCGGTTCAGAAAATAAAATAGTCGATGTTGATAATGATACTTATGTCGTCATCTGGACAACTACTCCCTGGACGCTGATTTCCAATGTGGCGGTAGCCGTGCATCCGGATTTTGAATACGTCCTGGCAAAAACAAAATTAGGTAAATTGATATTGGCAAAAAAATTAGCCAACGCTTTGTTCGAATTACTTTCCTTAAAAGACGCAGAAATAATAAAGGAATTTAAAGGCAAGGATTTGTTGGGTTTAGAATACGCTCATCCTTTTGGTTACAGGCAGAGCAGAGTGGTCTTGGCTGATTATGTTTCGCTAGAAGATGGCGTGGGGTGCGTGCACATAGCCCCCGGCCACGGCCAGGAAGATCATCAGGTAGGCGCGGAATATAAACTGCCTACGATTATGCCTGTTGATGAGAAGGGCAGGTTTGATGACAGCGTCAAAGAATTCATGGGCCAGCATGTATTTAAGGCCAACGAATTGATAATCTCCAAATTAAAAGAACAGGGGCAACTTTTACATACGGCAAAAATAACGCATTCTTATCCGCATTGCTGGCGTTGCAAGAATCCCATTATATTCCGCGCCACAAAACAATGGTTCTTGTCTGTTGACAAAGAAAACCTGCGAGGGAAACTTATTTCCGAGATTGAGAATAATGTTGAATGGATTCCTGCTTCCGGCAAGGAAAGGATTTCCGGAATGGTAAAGCTGCGTCCGGATTGGTGCCTTTCCCGCCAGAGGTATTGGGGTGTGCCGATACCTGCGTTATTCTGCAAAAAGTGCAAAGAATATTTCCTGGATTATGAGTTTGTGGAACATTTTTCAAAGATTGTGGAAAAAGAAGGCACTGACATATGGTTTACCAAAGATATAAAGGAACTGTTGCCCGACGGTTTTAAACATAAGAATTGCGGCTCGGCTGATTTTGAAAAATCAGAAGATATACTTGATGTTTGGTTTGATTCAGGCGTGAGCCATCAGGCAGTATTAAGAGACAACCCGAACTTAGGATTGCCGGCGGATATGTATTTGGAAGGCTCTGATCAGCACAGGGGTTGGTTCCAAACCTCTTTAATCCCTTCCGTGGCTATAGACGCAAAAGCTCCATATAGGGAAGTTTTAACACACGGTTTTGTTGTGGACGGCGAACGAAAAAAGATGTCTAAATCGCAGGGCAATGTTATTTCTCCTCAGGAGATTTATAACCAATACGGCGCGGATATTTTAAGGTTGTGGGTTGCTTCCAGCGATTATAATGACGATATAAGAATTTCCAAGGAGATTATAGCAAGGCTGGTAGAGGCATATAGGAAAATAAGGAATACAGCCCGTTTTATTTTAGGCAATCTCAATGATTTCTCTCCGGATGATAATTCGGTAGATTATGGCGATTTAGAATTTGTGGATAAATATATGCTGTACCTTTTAGAAAAATACAAAAAGGAAATAACAGAAGGCTATGATAACAAATCAGAAAGGTATGTTTTTCATAAGGCCTATAAACGGGTCTACGATTTTTGTAATAATTATATTTCTTCGTTTTATCTGGATATTCTAAAAGACAGGCTTTATACGCACGGCAAGAATTCTATTTCCCGGCGCTCTGCGCAGGCAGTTATCTACGAAGTGCTGGATACTATCACGAGGTTAATCGCTCCTATACTTTCTTTTACCACCGATGAGATTTGGCAATACATTCCCAAAAGGAAGAGCGAAAAAGATGTGATAAGCGTCCACCTGTTAGATTGGCCTAAGCCCGTGGAGAAATATTGCAATGAAGAAGTTGCGGAGGAGTTTAGGCAGGTTTATGGTTTAAGGGATGATATCCTCAAACGCCTGGAAGAAGAAAGATCAAAGGGCAAGGTGGGCAGCAGCTTAGAGGCTAAATTAGCCCTGGGATTAAACAAGGAGTTATATCAGATATTTAATAAGCATTTAAAAGACCTGCCTTCGCTGTTTATTGTATCGCAGGTGGAATTACATAAAGCAGAAGATAATGTGAATACAATCGATGTATTGCCTGCCGATGGGAAAAAATGCGACAGGTGCTGGAATTATAGAGTTGACGTAGGCCAAGATAAAGGGCATCCTTGTATTTGTATGCGTTGCGTTGAGGCGGTAAAAGAAAACAGTTGATTATTTTTATATTTAGTTATATAATCTCTCACTTCGTAAAATATAATAATATTAAAACGCCAGCAGGGGGAATCTAAAAGTGAAAAAAAAGAAATTTGATAAAAAAATATTGAAAGAATTTAAGAAGCTGCTTATTGTAAAGAAAGAAGAGATAAACGAAGAGATTGATCATATATCTTCCGATACCTTTAAACGGTCTCAGAAAGAGGCATCGGGGGATATTTCTGGATATACGCTGCATATGGCTGACGTGGCTACGGATAATTACGACCGCGAATTCAGTTTAGGATTAGCAGGCAATGAAAGGGATGTTTTGCATATGATAGATTACGCCTTGGATAAGATTAAAGACGGTTCTTTCGGGTTTTGCGAAGAATGCAATAAGCCTATTACTAAGACCCGGCTTAAAGCTGTCCCTTACGCCAAATTATGCATTAAGTGCCAGGAAGCAAAAGAAAAACAAATGTGATAATTATAGTATGTATACTAGTTATAGCGGTTGATCAGCTATCCAAAAGCTTCTTCTCAAACACCCTTACCTTAAATCAGTCTATTCCCATAATCAAAAACTTTTTTCATTTTAGCCTTGTGCATAATACCGGCATAGCGTTCGGCATATTGAAGAATAGTTCCAATTTAATAATGGCAGTTACCGCTGCAGGATTGGTTTTAATAGGTTATTCTTTAAAGAAGGATTTCCTGGGTGATAAACATTCTCTTGCCCCAAGGGAATTAATAATAAGGAAAATCTCCATTGGTTTTATCCTTGGCGGAGCGATAGGAAATATGATTGACCGTTTGCGCTTGGGATATGTTGTGGATTTTATAGATTTTCGCGTCTGGCCGGTATTTAATTTTGCTGATTCGTTTATTACTATAGGAGCTGTAATTTTATTCTGGAAATTATTTATCCATAGCAGAAAGAGCAAGGTCTAAATATGCATCCCATATTGTTTAAATTTGGAATAGTGACGATCTATTCTTACGGGTTTATGCTATTTATTGCGGTGGTTGTTTCTTTAAGCTTTTTGCTGAAAGACGCAAAAAAGAAAGGCTATGACGCAAATGTGATTACGGATTTGGTAATGATAGTATTGTTTTTCGGCATCCTCGGAGCAAGGGTGCTTTATATAATCCTCAATTTGGATTTCTACGCAGGCAACCCCAGGGAAATATTTATGCTGCAGCACGGCGGTTTGGCTATACTTGGCGGTATAGTGGCAGGTTTGCTTGCCGCATTTTTATTTTGCAGATATAAAAAACTGGCGTTTTTAGAAATTATAGATTTGCTTGCGCCTTATGTAGTGTTGGCGCATTCCATCGGCAGAATCGGTTGTTTCTTAAACGGCTGCTGTTACGGCCTGCCTTCGAAATTCGGGATTTATTTTCCCGTGCACAGCGCAAGGCTTATTCCTACGCAATTAATTTCGTCGTTTTTATTATTTATGTTATTTATCGCGCTAAAGGTTAAACAAAGGATGCCGCACCAGAAGGGCGCGATCTTTGTAAGTTATATTTTATACTATTCGGTTATCAGGTTTTTTATGGAATTTATCAGGGCGGATTCCCCAAGGCTATTTCTTGGCTTAACGATATTCCAATATTTCTGCATAGTCTTGTTTGCGTTAAGCTCGCTGTCCTATATTTTATTGTGGAAAAGAAAAATTTCAAAATAGAAGAAGATTGCGTTGGCCTGAGGATAGATGTCTTCCTGGCGGCCCAACTCAAAGGCTGCTCGCGGACATCGTTTAAGAATCTGGTTGCCGACGGTTCGGTTTTGGTGAATGATAAGGTTGTAAAACCGCACTACCACCTTAAGTTAAATGACGAGTTAGAAATTACATTCCCTTCCAAAAGAGATACTGCGCTAGCTCCGGAAAATATCCCTTTAGAAATAATATACGAAGACGAAGGCGTCATGGTCATCAATAAGCCTGCCGGGCTGGTAGTCCATCCCGGCGCCGGAAATTATGAATCCACATTAGCTAATGCGCTCTTGTATCACACCAAAGAATTATCCGATATAAATCCGCAGCGCCCGGGAATAGTACACCGTTTAGACAAAGAAACATCCGGCGTCATGGTTGTCGCCAAGAATAATTTTACGCACTTGGAATTGGTAAAACAGTTTAAAGAACATTCCACAAAGCGGCGCTATATTGCTTTAGTGAAAGGCGTGGTAGAATTTAAAGAAGGGATAATAGACCTGCCTATAAGCAGGCATCCTACAAAGAGGAAAAATATGGCTGTTTCTTTTAGCCACGGCTCCAGGCAGGCCCAGACCCAATACAGGGTCATCAAGCGTTTTGATAAATTTACGCTTCTTGAACTGATACCGCAGACAGGGCGCACCCATCAATTACGGGTTCATCTTTCTTACCTAAAACACCCTATTCTGGGCGACACCAAATATGGCAACAAAAATGATTTTCCCCGGCTGGCTCTGCATGCAAAGGATTTAGGGTTCTACCATCCAGAGAAAAAACAATTTATGGAGTTTAGTTCGCCGTTGCCTAAGGAAATAAAGGACGCAGTAGGGGATGTTAAGGTCTAAATTCTCAGCATAATTTATACTCCGCGGCCTAAAAACCGCGCTCTTTAGAGCGCGCCTGCCTACCGGTCAGGCAGGGATAGGTTGAGCATTCTGCCTGAAGGGCAATGACAAGGAACCTCGGGCTTTAGCCCGAGAGGCTCCATTACCCGATGATTTTTTCACCAGGATTAGCCTCGTTGGCATTGCATTTTGTAAATCTTGTGATATAATCAAGTTAAATTAATTAAATTATAG
>JAQTPJ010000071.1 GCA_028712915.1 Candidatus Omnitrophota bacterium | reverse complement strand
ATCCACGCCCATCGGCGAAAGCGCGATTGGAATTGTGCGTATGAGCGGCAAAGATGCCTTAAAAATAGCCAATAGGATTTTTAAAGGAAAAGACGGAGTTTCGCCGTCTAAGTTTAAGTCGCATACTGTAAGGTATGGATGGATTATTAGTAGGCCGAAGACCGCGAAAGCGATTGATGAGGTATTGATAACGGTGATGCGTAAGCCCAGGACTTATACACGCGAGGACATTGTGGAAATCAGCTGCCACGGCGGAGCAGCATCTTTACGGAAAATCCTGGAGCTTATTATAAGTTGCGGGGCAAGGCTGGCCGAGCCGGGCGAGTTTACCAAGAGGGCGTTTTTAAACGGCAGGATTGATTTGACCAAGGCAGAAGCGGTCTTAGACATAATCCGCGCTAAGACTGACGCAGCGTTAAAATTAGGCATCGAGCAGTTATCCGGCGGGCTTTCCGAGAGGATATGCAATTTACGCCGCCGGCTCATCGATGTATTAGCCCACATAGAGGCGAATATCGACTTTTGCGACGAAGATATAGAAATTAATTCCAGAAAATATTTACTTGGCGAAATCAGCGGCATTATAAAACAGCTGGATATTATTATTTTAGATTCCGGCAGGGCGAGTTTTCTGCGGGAGGGCATAAAAGTTACAATCTGCGGAAGGCCCAATGTGGGTAAATCGTCTTTGTTAAACGCCTTATTAAAAAAAGAGAGGGCGATAGTCACGCCTATAGCAGGAACCACGCGCGACATAATTGAGGAATTTGTAAATATTTCCGGATTGGGCATAAGGTTAGTTGATACAGCCGGAATGGTCAAGCCCAGGGATTTGATAGAACACCACGCAATACGCCTCACCAAAGACTCAATTGCTTTAAGCGATATAGTTTTGCTTGTGTTTGACGCCAGCCAGAAATTAGCAAAAAGAGATTACCGGCTCATCAGGGAATTAAAGGGTAAAGATGTTATCGCTGTTTTGAATAAAATTGATTTGCCAAAACGCGCAGAGGAATATAAGATAAGAAAAGAATTTAAGGCTGTAGTTTGCGTTTCTTCGCTTAAACAAACAAACCTTGATAAACTGGAAAATAAAATCAAAAGTTTTGTTTATAAAGGCAAAGTTGTTTCAAGCGAAGGTCTGATTACCGCAAACGCGCGCCACATAGAAGAGATAAAACAAGCCAAGGGCTTATTGGAAAAGGCACAAAGCAGTTATATCGATAAAATATCTTTGGAATTTGTCGCTTTGGATTTAAAGATTGCCTTGGATTGCTTGGGCAGGATTACCGGCGAGACAGTAGACGACGCTATATTAAATAGGATATTCTCTGAGTTTTGTATCGGCAAATAACGGGGGCTCATATGGACAAGAACAAGATTAAAAAAGCAGTTCGTGATATTTTAGAAGCGATAGGCGATAACCCTAAGAGAAAAGACCTTTTGGCAACTCCGGAAAGAGTCGCCGATATGTATGAAGAGATTTTTTCCGGGATTAAACAGGACGCCAAAAAGGAGTTGGAAGTCGTGTTAGAGCAGAAGCACCACGAGATAGTTCTGCTTAAAGGCATACCTTTATATTCTGTGTGCGAGCACCACCTGCTTCCTTTTATCGGCAAAGCCCATGTGGCTTATATCCCCAAAGGCGGCAGGGTGACGGGTTTGAGCAAGATTGCCCGCGTGGTGGATGTTTTATCAAAGCGCCTGCAGGTTCAGGAGAGGCTTACCACGCAGATCGCTGAAGTGATTATGTCTGAACTGAAACCGCTCGGCGTTATGGTAGTCCTGGAGGCAGAGCATCTTTGCATGTCCATGCGCGGAGTGAAAAAACCCGGGGCATCTACGGTGACCAGCGCTGTGAGGGGTATATTTAAGGATAATCAGAAGACAAGGTCAGAAGCCCTGTCTTTGATCAAGGAGAAGTTATAAAAATCAAAAGCTCGGCTCAATACAAAAAGTTTTATATTTCAAACTTCCTTTTAGCCCGCCTTTAATGAAGTAAAGATTAGTCAGGTATTTCATCCTACACCAATCCCAAAAATTCCTGCGCGGTTCCATGGGGATACACCACTTAACAAACTGATAGGTAAAATAAACAAATAAGGCTATTGATATCGGCAGCGATATTTTTAAAGCCAACGAAGCCGGGTTATTTATTAGCGCAATCAACAGTGATAACGACGATAGCCCGAATATCTGGAACAGGTGAAAATTCCCCAGGTAGATAAAACCTTTTATCGGGAAGGGAAAGCTTATTGTCGGTTTGGACCTTTGCAGCTGCAGTATTATTTCCATCCTGTTTTTACTGTATTTAGCCAAAAGCGGCGGGTGCGCCGCGCCGTAGCTTATCCATACTTTTAATAATTGCGCGAGGTTTGCGCGGTGCATATGGTCTACTTTTGCCTTAGGGCTAAAATATAATTTCCAGCCTGCGCTTTGCACCTTATAGCAGAAATCAATGTCTTCGCCGGTGGCATTATCCCAGAATTTTGCTTTGGATTGTTCTATGGCTTTCTTTCTGTAGGCAACATTAGCGGTGACGAAAAAGTACGCGCGGTGGCCGGCGATTTGACTGGGGCGCCTGTCCGAGAGGAGAGGGAAGTAGCCTTCCTTGATAAAACCGTAACGCGGCGAGACCATATTAAAACAGAAGTGTTCGCACCATGCCTCTACCATATTATCCTTTTCTACTCTTAAGGTATAAATTTCACCACCCACAATCCCTATTTTTTCATCGCGCTGAAACTGTTTTAACATTTCATAGGCCCATTCTTTACACGGCGCGCAGTCACCGTCGGTAAAAAACAAAAATTCCCCTTTTGCGTGCTCAAGCGCTTTATTGCGCGCATAGGCAGGCGTAGGGCAATTCGGTATCTCCACCAGTTTTATAAAAGGGTATGTCTTCTGGTATTTCTTGATTAAAGGTATGGTGCCGTCGCTGCTTCCACCGTCGGCAATGACTATCTCCATAGACTCGCGGGGATAGTCTATATTCATCAGGTATTCGAATGTTTTATCCAGGGTGCGCTCGAAGTTTTTGACAGGTATAATGATGGAAATAAAAGGATCTTTTGGCATGTAACCCCCTTTTATTGTTATGGCTTATATTTATTTTACATTCTTTTTCGCCAATCGGCAATATATCTTTGAGTTAAGCCCTAGACAATTTGATACAGGAATAATACGCCGTTAGTGTAGATAAGGCTAAGGTGGGTTTTGCGGAATGCGTCATATGTATTTAACTGTGGCCAGCCAAGGTCGCTGTAGAGATAACGGCTTGCTGTTACTTCGTTAATAAGGATATGGCTGGCGCCCTGGTTTTTTAGCCAGAGGAAGATTTCCTGCGGCGAGACAGCTTCCTTAACAACTTTTTCGAAAGTATAGTCGAACACGCTTTCTTGTATAAATCCCTTTCGGCAGTAATACCCTATGTTTCCGATAGAGACCATATAGGTTTTGGATTCATCGGATAGATTGTTGTTCATATAATTTATTGCCGGATAGTCTTTGAGGTATTTCATCAAATATTGCTGGCGGGAAGTTTTACCTATAATAAATTCTAAAGGTTTATGTTTTTGAAAGTATTGCCAGCTAAGGATTAAGTTATAACTCATCAATCCTATGGCAAGAATCAGGATGGAACGCCTGTTTATGACGCTTCCTTTAAACGCGCAGTCGAACACAGCGTAGAGGCATATGCTTAATGCCGCGAATGCCGGCAGCAGAAAGCGGGACTGCTGGCTCAGCGTCGTCCAGATAAAAAAGAATATCGCGCTGTATATGAGAATATAATTTGCGGATTTATGCCTTGGCCTGAAGAATATGAGCAGCGGTGCAAGCACGATATAAGTCAGGCCTATTTGTGCGTCAAAAGGCCCGTCGAGGCCGCCGTATACTGCCATGCGCCAGGGCAGCAGCATATAATCCATTAAAGAACGGCCCATCCCGTAAAGGCCAAGAAGAATGTCATATAGCCTGGCCCTTTCCATATCCCAGTGAGGGCCTTTGAATATGGAATAAAAAAGAGGATAGACGGGATTTCCCGTCACTAAAATATTACGCAGATACCATGGCAGCGCCACAATTATCAGGATAATTGAGAAATATAAAATTTCTTTTATGAATGTAGCCCGTTTGCCGGATTTTATTCTTATAAAATGTATCATGGATATAATTAGGATTATATATAAAGAGATAAAAGAGAGGTATTTTACGGAAAAGGCGAAGCCGAATAAAACAGCGGAAAGTTTCAGCAAGCGCCAATTTGTATCCTCTATTGCGCGCGAAAAGAAATAGAGCGCAAGCATTGTAAAAAAACACAAAGCAAGGTCCACATATGCCCATGTTGACAACTGCGATACTATTGGCAGGGAGTAAAAAGCGAGCGCGCTGAACAATGCCGTTTCGGTATTGGAGATACGCCGCACGAATAGGAATATTGTTAAGGCTGCGAGTATCCCGAAGTAAAAATGTATCAGGTGGCTGGAGTAATCGTTGGAAAACATAAGCCCGAACGTATAAAGCATTTCCGTAAGCTGGGGGAAGTAGCTGAAGATATTGTTCGGCTCAGGCGAAACATGCCCTGTTTTAATGTAGGATTGAGGCATTCTTAAATGGTAGGTCATGGCGTCGCGTTCTATGGGAGGGGTAAAACAATTTAAGAAATTACCCAACACAAATAAGGCGAATAAAGCCAGCGCTATCTTGGAGAGCAGGCGTTTATTTTTAAACCACAAGTATAATTTTAAATTTTGCAGGTTGTGCTTTAGTCCCGAGAGAGAGTTTTTGATTTCAGGCGAGCATAATAACGGCAGGATAACCCAAAATATGATTATAAAATTAATTCGTTTGACTGCGCCGATTAGGCCTAAGAAAAATACCATATAAGATATTACAGATAAGCCCAAGGCCTGGGATACAAGAAAATTCTCCAATCTGGGCTGTAGTTGTAATTTAGCCAGATTAATTAGCCTTTTGCCCAGAATCTGGGAAAGTAGTGTCAATATGGCCAGGCATATTGTCGCCAGCAGGAAATCTTGGATATTTTTTATAAACATAATTTTACGTTTCCTGTATCCACAACCGTACGTGCGGCCTTCATTATTTTATCATAAGCGCGTGCAGGAAAACAACGATAGATGAAAGATAATTTTTATTGTATTTATTTAAGATTAGGGAATATAATAATTAAAAAGAGCTAATACGCCCTAAGCGTTATAAGAAGGCATAATTTAGGCGTAGCCCAAAGCAGATAATCTTCTATCTGGGCCGTCTTAACCAAAGAATCACACAGGTTTAATTATGAAAGTACAAACAAAATTAATTTCATTATTATTATTGCTTAGCGTTATATTCGTCGCCGGGGGATTTTTATACCAATTCTTTGAAAATAATAAATTAAACATCGCTATCAAGGGAGATATTAAGGAAAAAAATATTTACCTTGATAAGATTATGGAATTAAAAG
>JAQTPJ010000070.1 GCA_028712915.1 Candidatus Omnitrophota bacterium | reverse complement strand
TGTATATTTTTCGGCTTGGTTTTGTGGGATGTATTTGCAATACCGCTGCCTAATTTAGGCGCGAAAAAAATTGAGGCAAAAGGCGCATTGTCGGTTTTCTTGGTGGGTTTGATATCCGGCTTGGTTGTGGGCCCGTGCGCGGCGCCTGTTTTGGGTACGATATTGGTTTATGTAGCCGCGAAACAGAATTTAATTTACGGCATATCGCTTTTGTTTTGTTTTGCCTTCGGGCTGTGCGCGTTATTGATTTTAGCCGGGACATTCAGCAGCATTCTTGTTAATTTGCCGAAGTCAGGCGCATGGATGGGCAGGGTAAAGAAGCTCTGCGGCGCGCTTTTAATATTGACGGGAGAATATTTCTTGATTCAGGCAGGGAGGTATTTTATATGGTGAAATTTAGCGCCAGGATTTTTATATCTTGCCTGTTGTTTGCGTCATTTCTTAGCTTATGCGCTTTTGATTTTGGGTCCAATAAATACGAAAACAAGCAGGCGCCTGAATTTAGCCTGCAGGATTTATCCGGCAAAGATGTTTCCTTGAAGGATTTTCAGGATAAGGCGGTTATATTATTTTTCTGGACTACCTCGTGCCCGCATTGCCGACGCCAGATTTGGCTTTTAAACGAGGAATATGAGAATATGAAATCTTCGGGAATTGTACTTCTGGCAATTAATATAAATGAGCCTCAGTCCCGGGTAAAGAAGTTTATTGACAGTTATTCAATAACCTACCCTGTTTTATTGGATTATGACGGCAGCGTGGCATACGAATACGGAATTATGGTTATCCCCACCCTGGTTTTTATATCCAAAGACAGAAAGATAAAATCTGTCTCCAACAGTTTCTCCGACAAATACCAGCAAATACTCTCGGATTGATTATCTGCGCCTGCCTATAATCAACTTGACTTTCCTGTTCAGAGGTAATATACTATATTTCCACCTATTTAATAATAATAATGATTACTAATAAAGAAAAAGACACATACCGCAATACCAAACAGCGTCAGAAAATACTGGATCTTCTTATTAAGTGCGATTCGCACCCTACCGCAGACTGGATTTACCGCAAGCTTAAGAAGAAATTCAGGAATTTGAGCCTTGGCACGGTCTATAGGAACTTGCGCATCCTTAAAGAAAAAGGCCAGATCTGGGAGCTTGATTTCGGCACAGGTTTTAGCAGGTTTGACGCGATGGTTCATTCCCACTACCATTTTATCTGCAGCACCTGCCAGAAGATTTACGATATTAAGATTCCGCCGATGAAGGGCTTGGATGATAAGGTAATCCAGATGACGGGATTCCGCATTTTGTCGCATCGCCTCGTGTTTTTTGGTTTATGCGACGTCTGCAAATTAAAAAAGACAAAAAACAATAAAAATGTAATAAATCACGCCACCTAATACCTAAGCAGGTATTTAAACGTGATTTTTGTTTTTAGGTTGATTTATTTATGAAAAAAAGAAAAGCAGTAAAGACTAAAATCAAGACTAACAGCTCAAACGGAGGCAGGTATCGGCTTTTGCTGGAGTTGATAGACCGTATTCCCGATGTCATTTATTTTAAAGACAGGCAGGGTAGGTTTGTTATGGTAAATAAAGCCCATGCTAAAGGGTTAGGCCTTAAGCCGGAGCAGGTTGTGGGTAAGACTGATTTTGACATATTTTCTAAAGAACGCGCCGAAGCAATGATTAAAGACGATGAGTATGTTATGAGAACAGGCAAGTCTATAGTCGACAAGGTTGAAAGGGCTACGCGGCCCGACGGAGTCGACAACTACGTTTCTACCACCAAAATGCCGCGCTATGACAGCAAAGGGAAAATTATCGGCCTGATGGGTATTACCAGGGATATTACCCGTCGTATGCAGTTGGAGCGATTGGAAAAGGAAAAGATTAATATAGAAAAAAAGATAGAGTCGCTGCAGGAAATAAGCAATGTGAAATCTGATTTTGTTTCCATAGTATCGCATGAATTAAGAACTCCCTTGGCAATTATCAAAGAGGCGGTGATGCTTATACTGGATAAAATCGCCGGCCCGGTTACCGACAAACAAAAAGAACTTTTGAGCAAGACGGAAGAGAATATAGAACGCCTCAAGAAAATCATAGACGACCTGCTGGATATATCCAGGCTCGAAGGTAAAAGACTGGTTTTGCACTATTCGCTTATTAATATCAATGACTTGCTCAGGGATACTTCCGAATTCTTCACAAAACTAGCCGCTCAAAAAGGAATAAAATTAGAATATAGATTGCCTGAAAAAGAGGTTAATATTTTTATTGATTCAGAACGCCTCCGCCAGATTGTAGTTAATCTTATAAACAATGCCATAAAATTTACCGAGGAAGGCGGGAAGATATCCGTGGAAGTGGATATTTTAGAGGCGATGGTGAAAGTTAAGATAAAAGACACAGGCGTGGGCATATCTCCTTCGGACATACCCAAGCTTTTTAACAAATTTACGCAGGTTTCCAAGGACGCTTCCGCGAAAAAGAAAGGCGTAGGTTTAGGCTTGGCAATTTCCAAGGAATTAGTGGAGTTGCATGGCGGACGGATGTGGGTAAAGTCTCAGCTGGGAGTAGGAAGCCAGTTTTGCTTTACGCTGCCCTTATTATACACAAGCCATATATTGCCTGTCCAGATGAGGGATGTTGTGAATAACCTGCTTTCCAAAGATACAGCGTTATCATTAATAGAATTATTTATTGTAAATTATGAGAAATTTAAAGACAAATACAACGTTAATTCGCCGCGGCTGATTGAAGATTTGAACAATATCCTCAATAATCTCTGTAAAGAATTTTCGCAATTATATAATTTAACTCCCCAGATATTTTCGCATGATTCCCAGAGTGGAGAATTCAGCATCGTATTCTCGGAGGGGAAAGAGGATAAAACCAACCATATTTGTAATTCTATCAGTTCGCAGGTAAAAGATTATTTTAAAAAGAATAAAATAGGCAATGCTTTTATCAAGGTAGACATTGTCTCGTGGCCTCTCAGGAAACAAGCCCTTGGCGATCAAAACAGGCTTAGTAATTTTAATATGAAGAAGGTGTTGGTGGGCCTGGAGGTCAGGCGTTTCGAAAGAATTCCTTATAAGCTTAAGGCCCAGATAGGCCTCGCCGCTAATAAAAAAGAGGCAATTCAAACCCTGGATATCTCCGAGGGCGGGTTTTGTTTTGAAGGCAGGAGTTATTTAGAAAAAGATGCGCATATTGATGTCGGCCTGAACATACCTCGTCAGAAGACCCCTATTTATACCAGGGCGCGCGTAGCTTGGGTAAAAAATATGGAAGGGTTAGTTGGCAATAGTGGTTCACAATACAGGGCGGGATTAGAATTTTTGGGTTTGACAGAGCAGAAAAAGAAAATCATTTCGAGTTTTGTCAATTCGCTCTCATCGGCTGCGAAAAGCTAACTCCGGAACCACTAAAATACTATGAAGAAAATCTTAATATTCGCCATATTAATATCTTTCTTGGGCGTTAATTTCGCGCAAGGCGAAGATAATCAAAGAAAGGAAAACATTGTGATTTTAGAGACGACACAAGGCAACATAGAAATTAAATTAATGCCGGAGATAGCCCCTAAGGCCTGCGCTAATTTTATAGGGCTTGTAGAGGAAGGCTATTATAACGGCATAATATTTCATAGGGTCATAAAGGGCTTTATGATTCAAACAGGCGACCCCACAGGTACAGGAAGAGGCGGTCGTTCTATCTGGGGAGGCCCTTTTGAGGATGAATTTACAGGAGATGTCAAATTTGACAGGCCCGGTATAGTCGCGATGGCGAACGCCGGCCCGAATACCAACACCAGCCAGTTTTTCATTACTACCGCAGTAACCCCTTGGCTCAATATGCGCCATACGATTTTCGCAGAAGTTGTGTCCGGTTATGGAGTTGTCCAAAAGATAGAATCTACTCCTACGGATGGCTCAAGCAGGCCTATCACAGAGCAAAAAATTATAAAGGCATACGTAAAAAAATAACCGTATTTTCAGGCAAAATAAGCTTTCCCCGCCCCGCCTTAAAGCTTCAAATATAAATTGACGCAAACTAATAAGATTGCTATAATTTATCTCCGTTATGAGCATTAACTTATCTAAAATTAAAACCCACTCTATTAAGGACAGGAAGAGCAAAGTTTCTACTGATTTCTTTGCCAAACAACAGAAAAAAGGCCAGAAATTCAGCGACTTTTACAATTCCCTTCCGCATATCCTTAAGGCGCAGGATTTTAAGAATTGCGTGGATTTGATTATCAAGGCGCGCAAGGCTAAAAGGCCCGTTGTGTTTTTATTGGGCGCCCATGTGATAAAATGCGGTCTCAGCCCTTTAATAATCCAGCTAATCAACAACGGCGTAATAAATTTAATAGCCTTGAACGGCGCGGGGATGATTCATGACTTTGAAATCGCTTTAAACGGCAGGACTTCCGAGGAGGTTTTGGATGGCTTGATAGACGGGAGCTTTGGCATGGCTAAAGAAACGGCGGATTTTTTGAACAAGAGTACGTCGCAGGCGGCGAGAAATAATGAGGGCTTAGGCAGCAGAGTAGGTTTAAATATAAAAGACTCCAAATTAGATTATAAAGACTTAAGCATACTTTACAGCTGTTGTGTTAAAAAGATACCCGCTACTGTGCATGTGGCTATTGGTACGGATATCATACACCAGCATCCTAGTTTTAAAGGCGAGGATGCAGGTAAAGCCAGCCAGAAGGATTTCCATATTTTGATAGATACGCTTACTAATATAAGCGGCGGGGTCGTAGTGAATATCGGTTCGGCGGTAATTTTACCCGAGGTATTTCTTAAGGCATTAACCATTACCAGGAATTTAGGTCATAAGACGTTTGATTTTACGACGGTAAATTTCGATATGTTGGTGCAATACAGGCCGCAGCAAAATATAGTTTACAGGCCTACCCAGCCCAAAGGCAGAGGTTTTTATATCACGGGCCACCACGAAATAATGGTACCGCTTCTTACGGCAGCAATTTTAGAAAAACTATAATTTTTAAAAACCGCATAGCTATGAACGTTGACAAAAAGTTAAAATCAATAATTTCCAATTTTCCCAAAGTAAAAATCCTGGTCATAGGCGATTTAATCCTGGATGAATATATATATGGAGAAGTGGAGAGGATTTCTCCCGAGGCGCCTGTGCCTGTTGTTTGGGCCGGCGAAAGAAAGTTTCTGCCTGGAGGGACATCCAACGTCGCCGCCAATATAATAAGTATGGGCGCGCAGGCGAATATTACAGGTATCGTCGGTAAAGATGACAAGGCTGACATTTTGTTATCTGAATTAAAGAAGAGGCGCATAAATACTGATGGAGTATTGGATGTTTTTAACAGGTATACTTCTGTAAAGACGCGAGTTGTCGGCGGCCACCAGCAGATTGTGCGCGTGGATTGGGAGAGCAAAGAAGCAATAAAAGATAATCTGCAGGGCAAGATAGAGGATTTTATAAAGCAGAACATAAAGAAAGTAGAT
>JAQTPJ010000069.1 GCA_028712915.1 Candidatus Omnitrophota bacterium | reverse complement strand
CTGGCAAGAAGAAGATATCGCAACGCAAGTTTTTCCCCGGATATATTTTAGTAGAAATGGAGTTTAACGAGAGGTCGTGGTTATTAGTAAAGACTACGCCCGGGGTAACAGGTTTTATCGGTTCAGGCAATAAACCTTCCGCTTTAACTTCAGAGGAAGTAGATAATATCCTGAAACGCACGCAGGAAGCCCAGACCAAGCCTACTCCAAAGGTCTCATTTGATATAGGGGAGGCGGTTAGGGTTACGGATGGTCCATTCGTAAATTTTAATGGCGTCATAGAAGGCGTGCATCCCGATAAGCAAAAGATAGAAGTGAGTGTTTCCATTTTTGGCAGGTCCACGCCGGTAGAATTAGAGTATTGGCAGGTAGAAAAAGTATAAGAGGTTAGCAGGATATGGCAAAGAAGGTAGTTGTACAGATCAGGCTTTACGTTTCAGCAGGGCAGGCAAATCCCGCCCCGCCTGTTGGCCCGGCTTTAGGCCAGCACGGCGTCAACATAATGCAGTTTTGCAAGAGCTTCAATGAGCAGACAAAGGGCAGGGAGGGATTAACACTGCCCGTAGTCATAAGCGTTTACGATGACAAAAAATTTGATTTTATTATTAAGAGCCCGCCCACATCTGTTTTAATCAAGAGGGCCTGTAATTTAGCCAAGGCGTCCGGAACAGCGGGAAAAGAAAAAATCGCCACTATAACCAAAAAGCAAGTAAGGGAAATTGTAAAGCAGAAAATGCAGGATTTAAATACCGTCGACGAAGCTGTTGCAGAGAAAACAGTAATGGGCACAGCGAGAAGTATGGGTGTTGAGGTTGTAGAAGAATGAAGAGCCGCAGTAAAAAATATAAAGAAGCAGTAAAGATAGTGGATTCAAACAAGACTTACGGTATAGAAGAAGCAATTTCTCTTCTCAAGGGTATGCCGCAGTTAAAGTTTGACCAGTCTGTTGATTTGGCTATCCAGCTAAATATCGATTCTAAAAAGTCCGATCAGTTATTGAGGGGCACCGTAGTCCTCCCTCATGGAACCGGTAAGAAAAAAAAGATAGCTGTGTTCTGTAGGGGCGAAGCGGAAAAAGAAGCCAAAGAATCAGGAGCTGATTTTATAGGCGGACAGGAACTTATTGATAAGGTAAACGGCGGCTGGTTAGATTTTGATGTTGCGGTATCCACCCCTGAAATGATGAGAGATTTAAGCAAGCTGGGCAAAGTTTTAGGCCCAAAAGGTTTGATGCCCAGTCCAAAGACAGGAACAGTAACAAATAATATAGCCCAAGCCGTAAAAGAACTCAAGGCGGGTAAGGTTGAATTTAAAACCGATAAGCAGGGCGGTATCCATCTTGCAATAGGCAAAGTTTCGTTTGACGCCAATAAACTCGCAGAAAATATAAAGACGCTTTTAGCGGCGGTAAAGGCTAATAAACCAGCATCCATAAAAGGCAATTTGATAAATTCCGTATCTTTATCCACAACTATGAGCCCTGGTTTTAAGGTGGCAGCATGAAGAAGATAGGCGACATATTCAAACAATTAACCGATAAGCAGTTAAAGGATGACTTAGAAATTAATGAGGGTTTATTCCTTTTTAAGTATACGGGAGTTACCTCCGCTGACTTAACCCAGCTGCGCAGGAACCTAAAGGGCGTTAACGCCAAAATGCTTGTTACCAAGAATAGTTTTATCGGTTTAGCCTTGAAGTCTATAAATAAAGGTAAGGATGTCTTGGATTTTATCGATGGCCCCACAGCTTTAATTTTTGTCAAGGATGATCCCTTAGGCGCTTCCAAGGTGCTTACGGATTTCGTCAAGACACACGAAACAGCCGTATTAAGAGGTGGATATCTTAACGAGAAAGTCATAAACCCTCAGGATTTCAAGGTATTATCGAGTATTACCTCAATACAGGTTCTTTATCAACAGATAGTAGTTGCTTTCAACGCGCCGGTTTCTAAGTTAGCCATGAGCCTGAATCAGGTCGTATCAAAAATAGCATACGCTTTAAAAGCTGTCAGTGAAAAAAAAGAAAAATAATTTATTGTAAAGGGAGGTTGGAAAAATGGCAAAGACAGAGGACATCATTAAAGAAATAGAAACAATGTCAGTCTTAGAGCTTTGTGAATTGGTTAAAGCGATAGAGACAAAGTTTGGCGTCTCTGCGCAGGCCCCAGTTATGGCAATGCCTCAGGGCGGACAAGGACAGGGCGCAGCGGCTGAAAAAGAGGAGAAGAGCGTCTTTACTGTGGTTTTGACTAGCGTAGGCGCGAACAAGATACAGGTTATCAAGGAAGTCAGGGCTTTGACAAGCCTTGGCCTTAAAGAAGCCAAAGATTTAGTTGATTCCGCTCCAAAGCCTGTTAAGGAAAATCTTCCCAAGGAAGAAGCCGAAGAGATGAAGAAGAAGCTGGAAGCAACAGGCGCAACCGTTGAATTGAAGTAGTCTTTTATTGTCTTGAATTAATCCTCAGGAGATAATTGTAAATGGCGAACAAGAGAAAGAGTTTTTCTAGATTGAAAGAGGTATTTGATCTTCCTCATTTTTTACAGACCCAGATAGATTCTTATAATGAGTTTCTTCAGCAGGATGTCTCGGCAAAAGATAAGAGTAATACCGGTCTACAGGAAGTGTTCCAGGAAGTTTTTCCTATAGAGAGTTTTGACAAGAAATTCCGCCTGGAATTTGTAAGTTATACCCTGGGAAAGCCGAAATACTCCGAAGAGGAGTGCAAGCGCAGGGATATGACTTATGCTGCTCCCTTGAGAATGAACCTAAGATTAGTTACCCCTGTTGATATAAAAGTTCAGGAAGTGTACTTTGGCGAGATTCCTTTGATGACATCCACCGCCAGTTTTATCATAAACGGCGATGAGCGCGTGATAGTAACGCAGCTGCAGAGGTCTCCCGGAGTTTCTTTTGAGGAAGAAATGCATCCTACAGGCAAAAAGATATTCTACGGCCGCATCATTCCTTATAGGGGTGCTTGGCTTGAATTCAAATACGACCTTTCTGAAACAATATTAGCCTATGTAGACAGAAGGCGAAGTTTCCCGGCCACCCAGCTTTTACGTATTATGGGATTTTCCTCCGACGAAGATATCTTTAAGGCATTCGGCGGCGAAATCCCGGAAATATTGAATACCATCAAGAAAGATTTTACCAAGAATAAATCAGAAGCGTTGATAGATTTATATAGGAAGATGCGCCCTACTGAGCCCGTTACTGAAGAGGCGGCGGAATCATTATTCCATAGGTTATTTTCCGATCCGAAAAGGTATGATTTGAGCCGCGCCGGAAGATTTATCCTTAATCGCAAATTGAATATGGATTTACCGCTTGAAAACAGAATACTCGATTCCAGGACGGCTATAGAGGTTATTAAATACCTTATAAGGCTTAGGATGGGAGAAGGTCAGATAGACGACATAGACCATTTAGGTAATAGAAGGATAAAGACAATCGGCGAGCTGGTGCAGAATCAGGCGCGTATAGGTTTAGCAAAATTAGAGCGTTCCATCCGCGAGAGGTTGGCCATACTTTCAGATGTTGATTCTGTAATGATATATCATTTAATAAATTCGAAATTATTCTCTACGCAGATACGCGATTTCTTTATGCGTTCGCAGTTATCGCAGTTTATGGATCAGGTAAATCCTTTAGCCGAACTTACCCACAAGAGAAGGTTGAGCGCTTTAGGTCCCGGAGGTTTATCCAGGGAAAGAGCGGGATTTGAGGTAAGGGATATCCACCAATCGCATTACGGCCGTATATGCCCTGTAGAAACGCCTGAAGGCCCTAATATCGGTTTGATTTCTTCACTCACTACATATGTGCGCGTCAACAATTTAGGTTATTTGGAAACCCCCTATAGAGTGGTTAACAACGGCAAGGTAACTAATAGGATTGAATATTTATCCGCTGATGTCGAAGAGAATAAGATTATCGCCCAGGCAAATGCCTCTATAACCGATGAAGGTCATTTCAGAGAGAAAGAAGTTCTCTGCCGCCACAAAGGCGATTTCCCCAAAGTTTCCCCGCAAAAAATAGATTATATGGATGTTTCTCCTAAGCAGTTAGTTTCCGTAGCGGCATCTCTGATTCCTTTTCTTGAACATGATGACGCCAATAGGGCTTTAATGGGTTCTAACATGCAGAGGCAGGCTGTTCCTTTAATGAATACGGAAGCCCCTTTGGTGGGCACTGAAATGGAAGGTAAAGTTGCCGTGGATTCAGGCACTGTGGTTCTCGCTGAAAAAGACGGCACAGTTACAAAAGTAGACGGCCGCTCCATCACTATCGGAGATAAAGAATATAATTTAAAGAAGTTTAGGCGTTCAAACGCAGATACCTGCATTAATCAGAAGCCTATCGTGAAACTTGGGCAGAAGGTTAAGGCGGGCGCTGTAATTGCCGATGGTATGGCAACTAAAGGCGGGGAATTGGCGCTGGGAAGAAACTTATTGGTGGCTTTTATGCCTTGGCGCGGGTTTAATTTTGAAGATGCCATACTTATAAGCGAAAAGGTTCTGAAAGAAGATGCATATACCTCTATACATGTGGAGAAATTTGAATTAGAGGCAAGGGAGACGCGTTTAGGCAACGAAGAGATTACAAGAGATATCCCCAATGTTTCTGAGGAAGCACTCTCTAATTTAGATGAAGAGGGAATTATTCGTATTGGCGCAGAAGTAGAGCCGGGTGATGTATTGGTGGGGAAAGTTACCCCTAAGACCGAATCAGAGCTCTCTCCGGAAGAAAGGTTGCTTAGGGCAATATTTGGCGAAAAGGCAGGCGATGTAAGGGATACATCGCTGGTTGTTCCTCCGGGTATTGAAGGCGTAGTTATAAATATAGAAGCATTCCAGAGAAAAGAACGCGGCAGAAAATCAAAAGAGGATAAAAAGAAGGAATTTGCAGCTATTCGTAATATTAAGGAATATTATCGTAGCGAGATAGAGATTATTGAGAAAGAAAAAGTGGTAAAACTGGCTAAGGTCCTAGGCGTTTCTAAGAGCAAAGTGGAAAAAATAGATTTAAATGGCAATGAAGAAGCCATGTTGATTAGCGACTTTTTTGACGCTCAGATTAAAGAGCTTGTTACTGAACAAGAGCAGGAGATAGAAAAGGTGAAGAGGGGCGACGAATTGCCTCCGGGAGTATTAAAGAGAGTCGTGGTTTATGTTGCTACAAAAAGGAAGTTATCAGTCGGTGATAAGATGGCCGGTAGACACGGCAACAAAGGTGTCATCGCCAAGATTCTTCCCGAAGAAGACATGCCTTTCTTAGAAGACGGCACACCTGTAGAATTGGTTTTAAATCCTCTGGGCGTTCCTTCCAGAATGAATGTGGGGCAGATACTTGAGACGCACCTTGGCTGGGCTGCAAAAGTTTTAGGACTAACAGTGGCTAGCCCGATTTTTGACGGAGCCACAGAAGCGGAAATAAAAGAACTGTTAAAAAAATCAGGGTTGCCTGAAAATGGTAAGGTTACCCTCTATGACGGTTATACGGGTCTATCCTTTGATCAAAGTGTGACTGTAGGTTACATATATATGATGAAGCTGAATCATCTTGCAGATGAGAAGATACACGCGCGTT
>JAQTPJ010000068.1 GCA_028712915.1 Candidatus Omnitrophota bacterium | reverse complement strand
TCCATTCTTTCTTACGCGATGACACAGGGGGCGCTGAGGTTTATTTTAAGGCAGCCGCTGGACACAGCGGTAGAATCAGTTCCCCCTATTGAGGCAAACGCGCTGTGGCAGTATATATTAAGTACGTTGGGCCAGCAGCTTGTAACGCCGGCACAGCCGCAAAAAGAAACACAGGAGCCAACGTTTACTGAGCCGGTTGAACCGGAAAAAGCCACCACGCTTGAAATTTACAAAGGCAGCAAAAAAGAAGAAGTGGGGATAAGATAGATGCAGAATATGAAGCATAAGACAAAAGCATTTTTAATTTTAGCCATCATCTGCTTGATTGTTTCTTGTTTTATTTGTTTTAGCGGCAGAGCAGAGATGCTGGATTATTACGATTCTACGGATGTAGTGGTTATTATCGGAGAAACCAGCGTCTTAAGCGTAAATAATCCTAAGCAAGTCAAAATAGGCAACCCTTCGATCTTAGATATAACCAGCGCCAGCAGAAAAGAATTGTTATTATCTGGCTTGGAAGAAGGAGAAACTACGCTGACTATTGTTGATGATTTTGGCAAAAAGATATACGCTGTAAAAGTATACAAAGAAGACCTGGCGAAATTAAAGGAAAGGGTGGATATTCTATTGGATGCTGCGGGGTTTGACGCGCTGCAGACAAGGATTGGAGATAAAGAAAGAAAGATTTTTGTGATTGGGAACCTTCCTTTGTCAAAACAAGAAGCTTTCGAGAGCAAGATGACTTCGGTCAAAGATAAAATCGTCAATCTCGTCGAGTTCGAGGATAATATCCCTTCCGTAGAGATAGATGTTGAGGTGTTGGAAATAGGCAAGGTTGATTTAGACGAGCTGGGGTTCGAATGGAATAAGACAATTGCTTTCAGCGAAGGCACTACTGTGCCGGACAGGTTTCAATTTGATAACCTCCTTAACCCCACAAAAACATTAAAAATACTGTCGGATTGGCGCACAGGCAGGTTTTCCGCGACACTTAATTTCTTAAAGATAAACAATAAGGCTAGAACTCTTTCCAGGCCTAAGATTGTCTGTTTAAGCGGTAAGGAGGCAAAGTTATTGGTAGGCGGAGAAAGGCCTATTATCACAAGCTCCACCAGCACTACCGATACTTCAGGAGCCACTACCACCAATTACGATATAGAGCTTAAAGAATACGGCATTACTTTAACTATTAAGCCCATTGTGAAAGATAATGGGGAGATACAGGTCGCTTTGAATACAGAGATAAGCGAGATAGATACTTCTGAGGCTTTGGATTTAACGGATACGACGTCCACCCCCGGGTTTACAACAAGAAGCGCAGAGACAGAATTGACGGTAATGGATGGCCAGACGGTATTCCTGGCTGGTTTGATAAAGCACAAACGCACAGATGACAGGGACAGCGTCGCAGGATTTGGCAGTATCCCTATATTGGGAGCGCTTTTTAGGCATAAGGATTTTGCGCAAAGGGATACAGAGGTGGTTATTACTTTGACGCCTACAATATTGAGGAGTAAAGCGATTAGCCAGCCATCTGCAGGCACAGCAGCATTAAAGAGCAAGAGCCCGGTTTCTTCGATAGAGAGCGCCTTAACAAGAACAGATGAATCATGGCTGACTCCTTTATCGGGTAGCGACCCGGTTGTCGGGTACTCTACGCTAATTCAGAATATAATAAACTCTAATATAAAATATCCGCAAGGGTTGAGAGGGGATGTTGTTTCAGGTACGGTTAAATTGAGCCTCCACTTATTGCCTACGGGAGAACTCCTGGGAGCAGTGGTTATGCAGTCTTCCGGCAGCGAAACATTGGATGAAGCCGCTGCCAGGGCGGTCAAGAAACTCTCTCCATTTCCAGCATTTCCGTCGGAAGTGAAACTTAAAGAGCTATGGCTGGATATCCCGATAGTATATAGAGCAGAAAAAACAGAATAATATTATTTAAGACAAACGTAAATATGAGAGCGAATCAGATATCCATATTTAGCACAAAAGGCGGCGTAGGCAAAACCTTTATGGCGGTAAACCTTGCTGTTGCTTTAGCGCAGGAAGGAAAAAAAGTCATCCTTATTGATTTCGATTTGCATGCAGCCCAAGATATGTGCAGGATGCTTGATATAACCGCTAAATATTCAATGTATGATATAGCCGCGATAGTAGATAAAATCAAAGAATTGAATAATATTAAAAGTTATATTACGCTTGTCCCTTCCGCTGGGATAGATTTTCTCCCGGCTACTATAAGGCCAAGCCAGGCGTCTCATATTATTGTTGAGCGGGTAGATACTATTTTGAATATGCTCTCCAAGCAGTACGATTTTATTATTGTAGACGGTGGAAAGGCGTTTACGGATAGCCTGCTGGCGGCATTGAATTGCTCCAACCTCATTATGTTTGTAGTTACGCCGGATATCATTTCAATTTATGAGACGCGCTGGGGCTTGGATGTCTTGCAGTCGCTTCGTTTTCCTTTAAAAATGGTAAAGCTGGTGCTGAACCGCGCAGAGAGTAAATCCGCCCTTTCTTTGCAGGAGATTAATCTCGCCCTGCCGCATGAGATTTTGTCGTTTGTGCCCAGCGAAGGCCGCGCTGTCGGGCTTGCCTTAAATAGAGGCGTGCCGGTTGTTTTGGATAGCCCCAACAGCAGGGTAAGCCATGCCATAAAAAAATTATCCCAGACATTAATAAATAGAAAAGATATTTATATTGAGCACCAGGAGTTAGAACAGCTGCGCACGCACAGCAAAGGCAAGCTTCCGGCGGCAGGCACATTCTGGGACGCGATGGGTCTGACCGAATCGCTGCGTAAAGTCGATGTCATCAGCGAGGATGACGAAGTTGTCAAATTGAAGCGCCGCATCCATCAGCGCCTGATTGAGGAACTCGACCTTAAGCGCCTGGATTTAGAGATTATTACTAATCCGCAGAAGGCCAAGGAATTAAGAGACAAGGCGGAAAGAATCGTTACGAATTTGTTGACAGACGAGACAGGCGCGTTTTTGTCGGATTTTGACGTAAGGGAGAAACTGGTTAAGGAAGTTTGCGACGAGGCGTTGGCCTTAGGCCCCTTAGAAGACCTTTTAAAAGATAATGAGATCACAGATATTTTAATTAATAATAAAGACCAGGTTTATGTTGAGCGTAACGGCAGGATTGAGCCTACTAACAAAAAATTCATCTCCAACGAGCAGGTGCGTATTATTATAGAAAGAATTATCGCTCCTTTAGGAAGGCGTTTGGATGAATCCGTTCCTATGGTTGATGCAAGGCTTCCCGACGGTTCGCGCGTAAATGCCATAATCCCGCCGCTGGCATTAGGAGGGCCCACGCTTACAATAAGAAAATTTGCCAGGGAACACTACACGATTGAAGATTTAATGGTTCGTTTCGACACCCTTAGTAAACCCATGTCGGATTTCCTGAAGGCGTGCGTTGTTACAAGAAGGAATATGATTGTCTCCGGAGGAACCGGTTCCGGAAAAACCACTTTTTTGAATATCCTCTCGGAGTTTGTGCCTGATTACGAACGTATAATTACTATCGAGGATGCCGCTGAACTAAGGCTTAGCCAGGAGCACTGGGTAAGGTTGGAGTCGCGGCCGCCGAATATCGAAGGAAAAGGCGCTGTGAGCACCAGGGATTTATTCAGGAATACCTTGAGGATGCGCCCGGATAGGATTATCGTGGGAGAGTGCCGCGGCGGAGAAGTTTTGGATATGCTGCAGGCGATGAACACAGGCCACGACGGCTCTATGACTACGGTTCACGCCAACTCCACACAGGATGTGTTGGTGAGGCTTGATTCAATGATTTTAATGAGCGGCGTAGAGCTTCCTTTGAGGGCAATCCGCGAAATGATCGCCTCAGCAGTGAATATGATCGTCCATACTGCCAGGCTTGCCGACGGCACACGCAAAGTCGTCCAGATAAGCGAAGTCGTGGGCATGGCTGATGAGACCCACATTAAATTAAACGATATATTTATTTTTAAACAGACCGGGATAGATAAAGCCACCAATAAAGTCCTCGGCGAATTCCGGGCAACAGGCATAGTCCCCAAATTTTACGATGAGATTATCACTCGCGGTATCGATCTGCCGCGCGATACATTCCGTCCTTAATCAACCCGCCAGCAATAATTGACCGTCCCCGTAATTTTAAATTAAAATTCTTGACAGTAATTTAAATTGTGTTACTATCTTTATAAAAGTAACACTGGAGATAAAATATGGCTGAGATTTTCAGGTTTGGCGTATCATTAGACAAAGATCTATTGGCCAGGTTTGACCGGCTCATCGAAAGCAAGAATTATTCCAACCGTTCCGAGGCTTTCCGGGATTTGATAAGGCACGAGCTGGTCGAGAGGGAATGGCAGGAAGGAAAAGAAGTCGCAGGAGCCATAACAATTATATACGACCACCACCACAGGGATATCCTGAATAAAATTACTGATATGCAGCACGATTTCCAGGGAATAATCATTTCTACCCAGCACGTCCATTTAGACCACGATAATTGCCTGGAGATTATTGCTGTCAAGGGTTCGCCCAAACAAGTAAAAAAGCTGGCGGATACCCTAAAGTCAATAAAAGGCGTAAAACACGGGACATTAAGCATGTCTACAACCGGGCGGCAGATAAAATAGCTGAAAAAATTTTTGCCCATCAGTAGCACGATTATGATATTAGTAATACAAGAAAGGAGAATATGCAATGAAGTTAAGTAGCGTATGTTTGCTTGTAATGGTAGTTTTGTTGGCATTAAGCAGCGTTGTTTTTGCCGACGACATAGGCACAGAAGATGCCTTAAAACAAATCCAGGCAAGGCTGGAGGTGCTGGAAAAGAAGGTTGCCGAGCAGGATGCTTATATCCAGTCTCAAAATTCGCTCGTGCAGAAACAACAACAGCAAATTGCTGGATATGAGTCAAAATTATCTAAAATCGATGATAGGCTTAGCCGTAGCCCGGTCTCGCCAGACCAGGTTTTACAGGGGCTTGATATAGGCGTCGGCGCTACTATGATTATCCAGGGGGCGAATAACGTCAATGCCGGGGATAATACACGGAAAGATGACCGGACAGACGGTTCATATTCAGCAGATATTACTATAGGTAAGGAGTTCGAAGAGTCTAACTCAAGGGCATTTTTGCATCTTGAGGCAGGAAAAGGCAGCGGCATAGAGGACGATCTTGCGCTTTATAGTAATGTCAACCGCGATACAGATGATGACGAAAACGCGCATCTTACTGAATTATGGTATGAACAGGATTTATCAGGAGGTGACGCAGTTGTGACTGTTGGAAAATTAGATCCTACGGGGTATTTTGACAATAACGAAGCAGCCAACGATGAGACTTCTCAATTCTTAGGCAGGATTTTCTGTGGCTCGCCTACAATAGAATTTCCCGATAATACCGCAGGTGTGCGCATGGCTTATTCTGTGACAGAATGGATGGAACTTGGCTATGGTATATTCGACGCAAACAGCGACTGGGAGAAGTTAGGCGATAATTTGTTTAATGTCGGGCAAGTTACCTTTAAGCCGAATTTATTCAATTTGCCAGGCAATTACCGTATCATCGGCTGGCACAATAATGCTAACCATATTCAATGGTCCGATGCAGACAAGACAAAAGAAGCTGCATATG
>JAQTPJ010000067.1 GCA_028712915.1 Candidatus Omnitrophota bacterium | reverse complement strand
GGCATTTAAAGAAAGATATAATCCACTATTCTTATCGCGATTTCACGGATTTTCTAAATAAACTAAACAGGCAAACTACGTTAGAAGCCCAGAAGTGGATTTCCACAAATAGGAAAATGTCTTTTGGTCATGCCTTATGGCGCACCATAGACAGGTTCTTCAGGAAATTCATAGGCAAGAAGGGTTATCTTGACGGGTTTATGGGATTTATGCTGGCTGTATTCGACAGCATATACCAGATTGTTAGTTTTGCCAAATATTGGGAGCTCAAGCGTAAAAATGTATCCAAATAGCATATCCTTTGTAATACCTGCCTATAACGAACAGGATAATATCAAGCGAAGCGTTGATAGCGCATTTGATTTTCTTAATAATAATTTCTCGGATTTTGAGATTATTGTTGTTGACGATGGAAGCGTTGATAATACAGAATCAATTTGTAAAGACCTAATATCCCGATACAAAGATAAAGTCGTTATCCTCAGGCATCTTAAGAACAGGGGCTATGGAGCTGCCTTAAGGACAGGTTTATTCAGCGCAAAGAAAGACCTGGTTTTTTATACTGATGCCGATAACCAATTCGATATCAGAGAATTGCGCGGTTTTATGCCTTACATAAGCGAACACGACTTGCTTATCGGATATAGGAAGAACAGACAGGACCGCTTGATTAGGAAACTCTGCGCGTTCGGATATAATCGCTTAATTTTTCTACTGTTCGGGCTGGATGTTAGGGATATTGATTGTTCTTTTAAGCTTTTCAAACGCGCATCGCTTAACCTTTTGTCCATAGACACAGATGCGTTTCTTGTAGATACGGAACTTTTAATAAAATCCAAACTCAGCAATTTTAAGATTAAACAGCTTCCGGTTACGCATTTCCCCAGGCGCGCAGGTAAAAGTTCGATAAAATTCTACCATATTTTTACTACTTTAAGAGACGTAGTTTTCTTATATAAAAAACTGAAATTGAGTAAAGGGTGAAGAAATGTTTGAGTATTTGAAGAATCATTGGATAAAAATCCTGGTTATTCTTTTAGTTTTTGTCGCATCGCTCGGCAGGTTCGAGTATAAAATGCCCAAAAGAAATTTCGCTGATTTTCACGCATATTATTATACAGGGCAGAAGATGCTGAAGGGCGAAAACATTTACGATGATAACGCTTACAGGAAAGATGGCATGGCGAATTTCAAATACCCGCCTATATTTGCGGCCATAACAGCTTTATTCGCATTAGCCCCTGAAAGGGCCGCTGCGACCATCTGGTTTATCTTCAATTTCCTGCTCATTATTTTGTTTATATATTATTCCGGCAGGTTGATCTTTGGCCGGGATTTGACAGGCAGGCAGAAAAATTGGGTCTATTTCTGGTCTTTGTTGATGACTGCGCGTTTTTATATGCAGAATTTTGATGAAGGGCAGGTTAATTTCTTAATGATGACGACTTTATTATTAGGTATTTATTCTATGTCCAAGAAGAAAGAATTCCTGGCGGGAGTGCTTATAGGATTCTCGTCGCTGGTAAAATATATGTCAGCCATATTCATTCCTTATTTTCTGTTTAAGAAGCGGTTTAAAATTGTGTTTTATACTTTGTTGTCTTTGGTTATTTTCTCTTTATTGCCGGCGTTATTCTTGGGTTGGGGGCGTAATTTATCCCTGCAGAAGGATTTCTTCCCTTATTTATGCAAGACAAGCCTGGATATGCATTCTTTATCTGATTATGCCAACCAGTCTATTATGGCTACAGTGGTTAGGTTTTTTTCGGATCACGGTTCTTATGGCATCAATTTGCTGTGCCTTAATGATTATGCATTGGTATTTATCTCCGGAGTAATATATATTTTTATGTTTATATTATCGGTTTATCCTGTAAAGACAGATAAATTGTTTGGCCTAAATGGAAATTTCAATAAGGTTGATATAGCGCTTATTTTTATATGCATCGCCTTATTCAATCCTAATGCCTGGATGCACGCTTTTATATTCCTTACGTTCGGTTATATGGTGGTATTCTTTTATTTATATAAGGTTAAATTCAATGATAAGCCCGTAATCGGATTAGTGGTTTTGTCTTTTATTCTGCATTCATTGACCGCGTCTCTTTTGACCAGATTCTGGGCTGGCAATTCCTTTGAGGTATATTCATTTGTTACCTTCGGAGCAATTGCTTTATTTGTTGCCCTTATAAAGATAAAATTCTTTCCTAGTCCTATAAAACAGTAGGGGTTTTCTATGAAGAAAGTCATATTCTTAGACCGTGACGGAGTCATAAATAAGTATCCTGGGCATTTCAAATATGTCACCTCGCAGAAAGAATTCAAGTTTTTAAGGGGTTCAAAGAACGCTATCAGCCGTTTATCAAAGGCAGGATACAAGTTGTTTATTGTCTCTAATCAGGCCGGCGTATCCAAAGGGCTTTATTCGCAGGAAATATTAGACAAGATGACCGGCGATATGCTTAAAGAAATACGAAAGCAGGGTGGAAAAATAGAGAAAGTTTTATATTGTGTTCATCAAGAGTCAGAAAATTGCGGTTGCAGAAAACCCAAGACAGGGTTGATTAAAAAGGCCTTGAAATTAGTCAAAGGGAAGGTAGATATAGAAAATTCATTTTTTATCGGCGATAGTATAAGAGATGTAAAAACAGGTAAGAGCGCCGGCTGTAAGACTATACTTGTTTTATCGGGGAGAGAATCCGCTGATAATATGAAGGAATGGGAGGCGCAGCCGGATTTTATTGCCAAAAATCTTTCCCGCGCAGCAGATATAATATTAAATAAATAGGAGACGAAGTGAAAATATTTATAATCCACGCCTCGGCAGGCTCAGGGCATAAGAAGATAGCGGAGGCGATTGGCGGGCATGCTGTTGATTTATACGGCAAAGAGAGCGTTAAGATAATAGACATATTGGATTATACCTCTAAGCCATTCAGGTTTTTTTATTCAACCGGTTATATTTTTCTGATTTCCAGGTTTAGATGGCTGTGGGCTGTTTTATTTTTTCTCTCGGATACAAAGTATTTAGGATTATTTAATAATAACCTGAGGCGTTTTAACAATAAATTATTGTGCCGCAGGTTCCTTAATTTCATTAAAAAAGAAAATCCCGATATAATTATCTCAACGCACTTCTTAGTAAACGAATTAGTTTCATACCTTAAGCAAAAGAAGAGCATAAAAACAAGATTGTTGTCTATTGTCACCGATTTTGGCGTGCATAACTTCTGGGTAGCCCCTAACGTAGATACATATATAGCCGCATCTTTACGCACGCAAGAGATCTTGATTTCTAAGAAAGTCAAGAAGGAGAAAATAAAAGTTTTGGGCATACCTGTGCGTAGGCAATTCCAAAAGCAAATAAGTAAAGAGTCGGCTAGGAGTAAATTCGGAATCCAAGGAGATGGCTTTACGGCTTTGATATTAACCGGCGGCATAGGTATGGGGCCTATTTATGAAATCGTCAGGTTTTTAGGCAAAAACATAAACATAATCGCCGTGTGCGGCAATAACCGTAAGTTATACGATAGGCTTAAGCAATTAAATATGCCCAATTTGATTGCCTTGGGGTGGATTGATTATGTAGAAGAAGTGATGGCCGCCTGCGACATAGCAGTGACTAAGCCGGGAGGCTCAACAATATCGGAGTGCCTCATTATGGGCCTACCTATGATTTTCTTTTCCATTATTCCCGGGCAGGAGATGCAAAACGCCCGCATAATCTCTGAAAACGGGATAGGTTTTATATTAGAGAAACCAGAGCAGATTAAAGAAAAGATATTGTATTTTAAGGACAATCCCGCCGAAACAGGCTTGATAAAGAAGAAAATAGAGTCTTTTAGATTTACGAATTCCAGCCGCAATATCTTGGCGCTTATTAATGAATAATAATCCAGCCATTGCTAAAGTAGCCCTGCCTTTACCTATAGACAGGTTGTTTGACTATCATATCCCCAATAAATTAAGAGGAAATATAAAGACCGGCATGCGAGTTAAGGTTTTATTCAATAATAAAGTTGTTTTTGGCTTTGTGGCCGGTTTGTGCGAGTATTCCAAGATAAAGAAACTGAATCCCGTCATTAGCCTATTGGATAATTTTCCTTTAATAACAGACTTAAATTTAAAGCTGGCTAAGAAAATTCAAGAGTATTATGCCTGTTCTCTTGGCGAAGCAATCGCCTGTATGCTGCCGTATCATTTTAAAAATACAAAAGAGGCGGAATTAGATTATTTGTCGTCGACAAAATGCAGTAAAGATAAAGCCGGTAAATCTATTATTTATGTCCAGGATTCAAATAGGGATAAAACCCTGGCTTATTTTAAAGACGAAATAATCCGGCGCGTCAGGGATAAAGAGAAAGTTATTTTTCTCGTGCCGGAAATTCAAATGATAGAGAGAATAAAAGAAAAGTTATCCAGTGGCGCTGATATTAACATTGCGGCATGGCATGGAAGGTTAACCAGGAAAGAGGTTCTAAACCTATGGAGTAATTTAAGCCAGGGCAAGATAGATGTAGTTATAGGTACGCGCTCGGCAGCCCTTATTCCTGTAAACAATTTAGGCCTGATAATATTGGATAACGAAGGCGATTATGCCTATAAAGAAGACCAGGTCCCTTATTATGAAGCCTTAAATATGGCTAGGATGCGCGCGCAGGTCCAAAAATGCGATATTATTCTTGCTTCAGCAGTTCCTTCTCTTGAGGTTTATAAATTAATTGCAGATAAAAATGTCGCTTTTAAGAAGATAGCAGAGGGTAGTATTTTTACCAAAATCCAATTAGCGCGTATCAACTATAAAGATAGAATAGATTTTATGCTGGAAAATGAAATAGCCTCTGCCTTAGAAAAGAAACAAAAGGTTTTAATATTTTTGAATAGAAAAGGTTTCGCTACGTTTATCTACTGCAGTAATTGTAAAGAGGTTTTGAGGTGCAGCCGCTGCAGCAGCAATCTAAGGTTTGAGTATTCAAAGAAGGCGCTTATTTGTCCTTCCTGCGATCAGGAGATTGAGGAAGCTCAAATATGCCCAAAGTGCAATAGCGCTTATGTTAAATATGGCGGACTGGGCATAGAGAAGCTGGAAAGTAACTTAAAAAGAATTTTCCCTCAAGCGAGGATTTCAAAATTTGAGGAAGGAAAACATAACCAGGAAAGATACGACATATTGCTTGCTACCAGCAAAGTGCTGAATTCCGTAGCTATCAATCCCGATATTACTATTGTCTGGAATTTGGACAACATGCTCAATATGGGCGATTTTAATTCCTGCGAGGATTTATTCAGGTCTTTGGCCAGGCTGTCAAGTTTTACCAAAGATAAAATGATTATAAGCACAAGCTTAAACCCGGATTTCTATCTTTTAAATAATCTGCGTAGTGTTGATTTCGAGCAGTTCTATGATAAAGAATTGTCGACGAGAAGAGAGCTTAAACTGCCGCCATTTTATCAATTGGCCCGGGTTTCGATACGCGGTTTAAACAAAGAAAGCGTTTCAAAGGCCTGCTCGCGCCTTCACGCATTCTTGGAAAAGAACAAACCTGGGCAAGTCGTAGTATCCAGCCCTGATACGCGCCTAAGAGAGCGCATAAGGGGTAAATATTATAAATACTTGTTAATAAAGTCAAAAAATATTAAACTATTAAATACCACTCTTAAAAAAGCCTTAA
>JAQTPJ010000066.1 GCA_028712915.1 Candidatus Omnitrophota bacterium | reverse complement strand
ATCACCCACAACAGGCAATCCTTGCAGTTTCTTTGCCAGGTAGTGCAGTATTAAAATACTTAAATATTCCTTCGCGGGGACATTGCAGGATAAAGATAAAATACGCCTGCTTGCTAAATCAACCTGATAGTTATCTGCTAATAATCTTACCTCTATCTGCCTGTTTTTTGCAAGACTTTCCAGTTCTGACCATGCCTTGGAAAGCGCTATGTCATATCCCATTATACCAACCTCTTTACTATATCTTTATCCACTTCCCAATAGAGACGCTATGGTAATTGATTGCAATTGTGCGATTACATATTGTTCTATACGGCTAATTCTCTTTCTCAACAGACAGGTTTTTGTATTAGGGCAACACTTCATTTTAAAAAAACACTCATTTAATTTAAACGGGCCCTGGAATATATTCATCAGGTCCATTAAAAATATCTTTTCCGGCTTTCGCGCAAGGCTAAATCCGCCGCCCTGTCCTTTACAAGAACTAAGTATCCCTTGCGTATTTAATACCTGGAGTATCTTTCTCAAAAACGGCCGCGGTATCTTAAGGCTCGCTACCAAATCAGGAACTGATACGACCTCTTTATCGCTTTTAGCAATAAAACATAAAGCCCTTATAGCATAATCCGTATACCTGGTAATCAGCTTCATTTATCAACTCCGCATAAAATTATTAATAAAATAATTGCAAGGGGCAGTTTAGCGTCATGCCCAGGACTTGGTATTACAGCCTTCTTTACAGTGCGCCACCGGGCGCAGCATGTACTTGATTGTTATGTCCATAACAGCCTCCTTTTTATATTAATGATACCATAATGGTATCATTTGTCAAGAAAAATTATTTTTATTTTATTACTGCGCAAATAGTCCTTTTATTTTTCTCATGGGCTATCTAGAAATGCACTTCCATCGCTCTTACAGGGCAGGCCTTGATGCAAAGCTCGCAGGCAATGCATTTATCGTTGTAGAAGTTGACTTTCCTGGTTACGGGATCTACCACTAAAGCGGCCGAGGGGCATATCGGAACGCATACTCCGCAATGAGTGCATCTTTCTTCATTGCGGATAATATCCTGCGACAAAGGCTGCACCTTGACACCGGCTTCTTTAAGATATTTGACACCCTGCTCATAATTTTTCTTCTCCCCGCTTAACTCCAGCACCAATAGGCCTTCTTCTTCCGGAGTCACAGAGGCCTTTAAAATATTAAAATTTAGGTCATAATCTTTGACCAGTTTATAAACTATCGGCTGATCCACCAGTTTATGCGGGAAATGAAGAACAATCTTTTTAGAAACCATATCGCTACCTCCTGTAATTATTTACTCTCTAATCTACGGTTAAATTCTAAGCACTAAATTCCAAATCCTAAATAAATCCAAAACTCAAAATATTAAAACTCAAAACATGATTTTGATTTTTTGAATTTTGGTTTTGGGTTTTGTATTTTGACCATTTGAGTTTATTTAGAGTTTAGGATTTTGGATTTAGGGTTTAATATTATTTTAAATTAACAGTATTATTTTTATTTATCCAGAGTCCTTTCTTTAAGCGGTTTAAATGTATATCCTGATTCTGCGTTAGGCAAAGAAGCTACCGGCTCTGCAAGCGTAAAATCGCCTTTCTTAATCCACTCCTTTAATAAATTGGCAATCTCTATTGCTTTGGAGTAACTGGAAAGGCTTCCCGTAGGAACATCCTTTCCCTGGATTTTAATTGCGCCGCTTTTTAACTGCGCATAACTTACTTCGCCCAAATTGCTGCTTTTACCCTGCGGGTAGGCTTCACTGTAATCAACAATCTGCGTATAGATATCATCATCCTTTACCGCTGCATACCTGCATATCTCCTCATCTAAGATGGGAATAGGCACACCTATGCCAACAGTAAGCGTAACGCCGTAACCCTGCATCGTCGTGCCCCTTAGCCACTGCGGTTTCATCTGTTTAAGGTCGCCTATTACAGCCAGAGTCCCGCCTGGAACCTGGACAACACCATTATCTCTGCGCTTAACTATTGGATTATGCTGAGTCCCGTGCCAAACCACGTAACCAATACCGCCGCCCAGGAAAATTCGCGTGCCGATGCCAATCGTCTTGTAAAAAGGATCGTTTAAAAGCGGCGAAAGCTGGCCTGCGCTGCAATAATTTGCATTGCCTAAATTTGGCTTAAGCGTGCCCATGTAAGTATATATGACCTTATCGGATAAATTCACAGCCACATTGTAATTCTGATAAACATTCCTCGGATTCAATAACACCGCCTCATTTAAATCCTTGATGTTTATCAAAGTCTCCAGTTTTTTGCGCGGATAGCAATCTGTCCCATAAGCAGTAGCTATTAATTTTAAATCCTTGCCCGCGACTAAATCTTCAATAACGTAACCGCCGCCATAACTAAAATTCCCGGGATATACCTTATTGTGCGGATCATCATCCGGCAGGGCAGCTGCGCCTATACATAAATCCACCGCGGCAAAACCCGCGTAAGCAGGCACATCATTTATATACGCCTTGCCGCCGCCTATCTTTATCTTGGGTTTAGCGTGGCCAATATTTATGTATGCCCCCGATGAACACATCGGCCCGAAAGTGGCAGCGGTAACGACATCAACATCCTGCGCCGCCTTTTTTATGCCGTTTTTTTCTACAATATCAATAATCTCTTCGGCATTGACTACAACGGCTTTGCCTTTTTTTATTTTCTCGTTAATTTCTTGAATTGTCTTTGCCATCTTGCCCTCCTTCAATGACGACACAACTTATGGAGTTCAAAGAACGACATAAGTTGTACGTCGGAATTGAACCCCACACCTTTTACATATTCAAAATATTTAAAGAACTAATCATTAAAAATCACTTAATACTAAAAAGGTGTGGGGTCAAGTTCAGCCATAAACTTACGTTTACTCGCGTTCCGTAAGTTTAGGCTTCACTTGAATAAATTTGACGAAAGATAACGTTCGCCGGAATCAGGTAAAATCAATACTATCGTCTTTCCTTTGAATTCAGGTAATTTGCTTAGCCTATCAGCTACAGCCACTGCCGCTCCACTGGAGAATCCTGCAAGGATGCCTTCTTCCGTGGCTAATCTTGACGCATATTCTATGGCTTCATTGCCGCTTACCTGTTCAACTCTGTCAATAAGCGACAAATCTAAAACTCTGGGTATAAAACCAGCGCCAATTCCTTGTATTTTGTGCGGCAACGGCGTCAATGGCTGGTTGTTTAACTTTTGGCTAATCACAGGACTTTCTTTAGGCTCAACCGCCACAGAAATAATCTGCTTCTTCATTTTATTTTTTATAAACCTGGTTATGCCGGTAATCGTCCCGCCTGTGCCTACTCCGGCAATGATAACATCCACCCCGCCGTCGGTATCCCTCCATATTTCAGGCCCTGTTGTCGCTTCATGGATAGCGGGATTCGCCGGATTATTAAACTGCTGCAGCAATACATATTTGTCCGGATTTTTCTTAGCCATCTCCTCTGCCTTGTCCACTGCGCCCTGCATACCTTTATCTGCCGGAGTGAGTATCAAATTTGCCCCAAAGATTTTTAATATCTTTCTCCTCTCCAGGCTCATCGTCTCAGGCATTGTCAAATTGACTTTGTAACCGCGCGCAGCCCCGACAAAAGCCAAAGCAATTCCGGTGTTGCCGCTGGTCGGCTCGATTATTTCCTTGCCGGGTTTTAAAATCCCTTTTTTTTCGGCATCCCAGATCATACTGGCGCCAATCCTGCATTTCACCGAATAAGAAGGATTTCTCCCCTCTATCTTTGCCAGGACTTTTACGTCCGCGGCAGATATTATCTTATTAAGCCTGACCAGAGGCGTATTTCCTATGGAAAACGAATTGTCATCATAAATCTGCGCCATAATTTTACTTTTTTCCTTTTTTATACTCCGCGGCCTAAAAACCGCGCTTTTTAGAACGTGTGCCTGCTGGTCAGGCAGGGATATGTTATGGCCGCTTGAGTATTTCGCCTGAAAGGCAACGACAAGAAACCTCAGGCTTTAGCCCGAGGGGCTCCATTGCTACCTTTAACCATTTTCCCTACCACGTCAGCTGCTTTTTTGCCTGAAATAAACATGCCGCCGAAAATCGCGCCCATGCGCGGCGAACCGTAGACGGCGTTTGCGGCCATACCGCAAACCACCAGGCCCGGGTAAACTTCTCTTGTGTTCTTTACTATCTCGCCCTCTCCTACTTCAGCCCACATGGATTTCTCGCCGATGACTTTTCCTGTCTCGGTATTAAGTTTCGGCCCGATTTTTCTTTCTACTATCCTGCACACGTCTGTTTCATGGCCTGTAGCATCCACGACCACTTTGGATTTAATCGCCAAAGGATCCACGTGAAGTTTCGACCAATTCACGGCGCTCCAGTTTAAAACCAGCCCGCATATCCTATCCTTACGGATAACCACGTCTTCTACGCTTATAAGGTTAAAAATTTTAACGCCCTGTTTTATCGTCTTGGAACACATCGTAGAAATTGTCTCCAGGGAATCTGCTATGTAAAGGCCGTCTTTATATTTTTTTAAATTTATGCCGAACTCATCCATAATTCCTTTTGCTTCCTCTTGGATAACAATGCTATTAAACATCATCCCCCCGCCGGGAAGGCCGCCGCCGACTCTCAGGTGCCTTTCGAACATAACGGTCTTTATGCCTTTCTTGGCAAGATAATAACCGCAGATTAAACCCGAAGGCCCTGCGCCTGTAATCGCCACATCCACTTCTAAGGCGTCCAATAAATCCTTGTTAAAACTCTCTATGATTGCCCGCGATATGACTGTTTCGTCCATTTGTTCTCCTCTCCCTTGCAACCACTGAGACGCTGAATTGATTCTAAAGATTCACTCTTAATGAGAACACTGAAAAAATCTCAGCGCCTCATTATTATTTCAGTGCTTCAGTGGTTTCAGATGTAATAGTTAAAACTTTCTGCCTGTTGATATTTATTGCGCAGCTCATCAAATGTTACTTTATCCACTACATTAGATATGGATTCCGCGACCTTAAGCCACATGCCCCTAAAAACGCATTTATTGATATCGCGGCATCCTCTGTATGTTTTGTTTTTATTGGCGCAGGCTATGGGCTCAATAGGCCCATCTACAAACCTGATCACATCTCCCACTCTAATATCTTTCGGCGGCTTTGCCAAATAATAACCGCCTTTTATGCCGCGCTTGCTATCCACGAAACCGCCTCTTTTTAACTCCAGTAAAATCTGCTCCAGAAATTTCACGGGGATATCCAGCTTATCAGCAAGCTCATGGATTTTTACTACCCTTTTATTATGCTGCGTAGCCAAATACAAAATTGTCTTTAAGGAATAATCTCCCTTATAGGTTATCTGCATCTAATCTCCATAATGTCTATCGTATTAGTAGTGTTCCTGAAAGTTTAACCTATGCCCCTTAATTTGTCAAGTAAATCTTTCATTAATGAAAGATTTACTTGATTCTGAGCGGAAGCGAAGAATCTTAGGTAAGATTTACTTGATTCTGAGCGGAAGCGAAGAATCTAATGATGGATTGGTTTAGCGGGCTGGTTTAAATTCTCAATGCGCGCAATTTTGAGTCTTCTAAAGGAAGGCAAATAAAACTTTTCTGAAAATCCTCTCCGCGTTTCTTTGCGATTATCTCTAATTCCCTGTTATTGTCATCGCAA
>JAQTPJ010000065.1 GCA_028712915.1 Candidatus Omnitrophota bacterium | reverse complement strand
ACGTAAAAGACGGCCGCGTGGTAAAGGGCGTGCGTTTCTTAAAGCTTCGCGACGCAGGAGACCCTGTTGAGTGCGCAAAGGCATACGAAAAGCAGGAGGCCGATGAGCTTGTATTTTTAGATATCACCGCCAGCTACGAGAAACGTAATATCATTATCGACATAGTGCGCCGAACCGCTGAGAATGTTTTCATGCCTTTTACTGTTGGCGGCGGCATAAGGAATTTGAGCGATATCAGGAATTTATTGAACGCTGGCGCGGAAAAGATTTCTATCAATACCGCCGCAGTAAAAAACCCGAAACTTATAAAGGAATCAGCGAAGAAATTCGGCAGCCAGTGTATTGTTGTAGCCATTGACGCCAGGCGCGTAGTGGATAATAAAAGGAATAAGAAGTGGGAAGTTTATATAAACGGCGGAAGGACGCCTACAGGAAAAGACGCTGTCAAATGGGCGAAAGAAGCGCAGAGGCAGGGCGCGGGGGAGATATTGCTTACCAGCATGGATTTTGACGGCACGAAAGACGGCTATGATGTTGAATTAAACAGAAGGATAAGCGAAGCGGTAAATATCCCCATAATCGCTTCCGGAGGCGCTGGCCAGCCAAGACACTTTAAGGATGTTTTAACTGCAGGCAAGGCAGACGCGGCTTTGGCCGCTTCAATTTTCCACTATGGCGAATATTCAGTGGGAGAAATCAAGAAATATTTAAAAAGAGAAGGAGTGAATGTGCGCTTATGAAAAGAAAACTGAAGATTAAATTTAACGTTAATGAATTAAAGTTCGACCAGAACGGCTTGATCCCGACGGTAATCCAGGATTATAAAACCAAAGCAGTGCTCATGGTCGCCTATATGAACAAAGAATCGCTAAGGGTTACCCTTAAGGAAGGCAAGACCTGTTTTTGGTCGCGTTCGCGTAAAAAGTTCTGGATTAAAGGCGAGACATCGGGTTGTTTTCAGTTTGTAAAAGGTATTTATTACGATTGCGATATGGATTGCCTTTTGATTAAAGTCAGGCAAAAAGGAGTTGCCTGCCACACCGGAGAATATAGTTGTTTCTATAGAAAAATTTAATAATGGATTATATCATAAAACCAGATTTTAAGGCTTTTGCTAAATTGGCCAAGAAGGGCAATTTGGTGCCGATTTATGCCGAGCTATTGGCGGATTTAGAGACGCCGGTATCAAGCTTTCTGAAAATTCATAATAGCGATTATGCGTATTTGCTTGAATCTGCAGAGAGCCAGGAAAAGATAGGCAGGTATTCTTTTCTGTCGTCAGACCCTTCAGCGGTTATTAAAAGCAAAGGCCGCCTTGTAGAGATTATTGATTTTGATTCGGCTAAGCCTAAGAAAAAGGTATTTTCGACCAAGACCAATCCTTTAAATGAGGTTAAGAAAATAATTTCGCAGTATAAGGCCGTAAGCGTCGAAGGCTTGCCGCGTTTTACAGGCGGGTTTGTGGGTTATGTTTCTTATGATATGGTGAGGTTTTTTGAAGAGATCCCCGATAAAAATGAAGATGACCTGAAGTTGCCCGATATGGTTTTTATGTTGTCAAAAAATCTTATGGTATTTGACCATTTGGAGCATAAGATAAAAATTATTTCCAATGTGCATATCAAAGATAAGACCAGGCTGAAGTCAGCATACGAAGACGGCATAAAAAATATAAGGCGTTTAGCTTTATCTTTATCCAGGCAGGCAAAGATTGAGGAATTGGCTGTAAAAACAAAACGCCGGTCCAGAGCCATAAATTCGAATTTATCCAAGAAGTCTTTTTGCGATATTGTTAGCAAGGCAAAGGAATATATCAGAAAAGGCGATGCAATACAGGTTGTGCTTTCACAGAGGTTCAAGGTAAAACTAAAAGACAGCCCCATTAATATCTACAGGCGGTTACGTTCTATAAATCCTTCTCCGTATCTCTATTATCTTAAATTAAAGGATTTTGCTATTGTGGGTTCTTCCCCGGAAATGCTCATACGCTGCGAGAACGGCTTGATTGAGACGAGGCCGATTGCCGGCACAAGGCCGCGCGGCAAAGATGAATCTCAGGATGCCAGTTTAGCCAGCGACCTTTTGAAAGATGAGAAAGAAAAGGCGGAGCATATAATGCTTGTGGATTTAGGAAGAAACGATTTGGGCAGGGTTGCCGCAAAAGGCTCTGTCAAAGTTAAGGATTTTATGACTGTCGAGAAGTATTCTCACGTCATGCATATAGTTAGTTCGGTTGTAGCGAAATTGGACAAAAAATATGATGTGTTCGATGCTTTATCTGCCGCATTCCCTGCGGGTACTCTTTCCGGAGCGCCTAAGATAAGGGCAATGGAGATAATAGATGAGTTGGAAAATCTGCGCCGCGGACCTTACGCAGGATGCGTAGGCTATTTCAGTTTCTCCGGGAATTTGGATACTTGTATCACTATAAGAACGGTTGTTATAAAGAAAGGCTTCTGCTATATTCAGGCAGGAGCAGGAATAGTTTTGGATTCTATACCTGAAAAAGAATATAAAGAAACACAGAATAAAGCAAAGGCATTAATAGAAGCCTTAACCAATAAGCAATAGTTAGAAATCAAGGAGGAAAGATGGCAGTAAGGATTAGGATGAGAAGAATCTCAAGTAAAGCCAGTGGCAGGGATAATTTTCGCGTTGTGGTAACGGACCAAAGAAATCCCCGCGACAGCAAATTTGTAGAAGAAATCGGTTATTACGAACCCAATAAAAACCCGGCTTCTATAAAGATCAACAAAGAAAGATATGACTATTGGGTAAGCAAAGGCGCTCAGCCAAGCGATACAGTAGCCAGTTTGTATAAAAAATTAAATAAGAACATAGCTTAATGAATCTGCCTGAGGGCAGGCAGGTATAAGTTGTGTCGTAATTGAGAGGAGAACAAAATGAATCCAGCTAATCAGAGCCCGTTTTCCAGCATGTTGATGCCTATTATCATAATTTATATAATTTTCTATTTTGTTTTAATCAGGCCCCAAAGGCAGGAGCAGAAAAGACATAAAGATACAATCAACAGTTTAAAGAAGAACGATGAGGTGGTAACCAACAGCGGTATTCACGGTACGATAGTTAACGTGAAAGAAAAGACATTTATGTTGAGGGTTGATGATAACGTAAAGATAGAGGTAGAAAAGAATTCAATCGCCTATTTAAAGAAGAAAGCAGAATAAGAAAGAGGGATTAGCATATGCAGACGAATTTACTCGTAAAGGTTGCCGTAATAGCAGCGGTTATAGTTGTTATGTGTTTTTACGCCTTTCCTTTGAACGAAAGGATAAATCTGGGCTTGGACCTTCAGGGCGGCATGCATTTGGTTTTGCAGGTTGATACTTCCAGTCTTCCGGCAGAGGCAAAAGAAGACGCTTCTGAGAGGGCGCTGGAGATAATCCGAAACAGAATTGATGAATTCGGCGTTAAAGAACCTTCCATACAACTGCAGGGCGAGAATCAGATTGTGGTGCAGTTACCCGGGATAACCGACAGGGAAAGGGCTTTGGAATTAATCGGCCGTACGGCAGTATTAGAGTTTAAATTAGTCTCTGCTGATTTAGATAAACTTTCCAGGATTAAATCTGGAGAAGTTATAGAAGGCTATGAATTAAAACAGCTGGATAAAGAACCGATTCTTTTAGAGTCAGAGACATTGATGCGGGGCGATACCCTTGTTAATGCTGATGTTAAATTCGACCAGGGCGGTTTTGGCCAGCCCATAGTCGGGCTTAAATTTAACGCTGAAGGCGCAGGAAAGTTCGCCAGGATAACATCCGAGAATGTAGGCAGGAGGCTTGCCATAGTCCTTGATGATAAAGTTTATTCAGCGCCGCGCATTAATGAAGCTATCCCGTCGGGTGAAGCTGTAATTACGGGAAGTTTTGCCGTTGAAGAAGCAAAAGACTTAGCCTTGGTTTTACGCGTAGGCTCTCTGCCGGCCCCTGTGATTATAGCCGAAGAAAGAACGGTTGGCCCATTATTAGGAAGGGATTCTATAGACGCCGGAGTAAAGGCGTCTTTAATCGGCATGGCCTTGGTTTTTGGTTTTATGATTATGTATTATTTAGTTTCCGGAGTAGTTACATGTATAGCTTTAATGCTTAACTTGCTTATGATTTTAGGCTACCTGGGCATGTTTCATGTAACGCTTACGCTTCCAGGCATAGCCGGTATTATATTGACTTTAGGTATGGCTGTAGACGCCAACGTATTGATTAACGAAAGGATTCGTGAAGAATTAAAAATCGGCCGTCCGCTGCAGACAGCGATTAACATAGGTTATCAAAAAGCATTGTCAGCGATTATGGATTCTAACTTGACTACTCTCATAGCCGCGTTCTTTTTATTTCAGTTCGGGACAGGCCCCATAAGGGGTTTTGCGGTTACATTATCAGTAGGTCTTATCGCCAGCATGCTTACCGCCGTATTTGTAACCAAAGTAATACTCGAATTAATCCTTAATTTTAACAGAAGGCTCAAAAGCCTGCCTATGCTTCAGATGTTTAGGCCGACGAATATTGATTTTATAAAGGTAAAGAATTTTTTTGTCATGGTTTCGCTGGTGATGGTTATCGCAAGTATTGGCCTTTTCTTTATGAAAGGCAAGGATGCTTTGGGTATTGATTTTGCCGGTGGGCAGCTTCAGGAATATTCTTTTAGTAAACCAATTTCAGTAGAAGATGTAAGAAAATCCCTTAAGGAAGCGGGGTTGGAGGATGCTTCTATTCAGCAATTTAAAGACAACCGCAATGAAATAGTCGTGCGCACGGCTTCTGATAGTTCAAAATTGGTCCAGGAGCAGCTTAAAAAGAGCCTGCCTGATAATAATTTCGAGATACTTAGGATTGAAAATGTAGGCCCTGTTGTTGGTCGGCAGTTAAAATCCAAGGCTATACTGGCGATTATCTGGTCGCTCATAGGAATTCTCATATATGTTGCTTTCAGGTTTAGACATATAGATTTTGCCGTCGGAGGAGTCATTGCCCTTATACACGATGTAATAGTCGCCACAGGGATACTGTTGTTTTTGAACCGCCAGATAGACCTTTTGATTATAACGGCTTTGTTGACCTTGGCAGGCTATTCTATAAACGATACTATTGTTATATACGACAGAGTCCGCGAATTAATGCAGAAGATGCATAAAGCGAAACTGACGGAAATAGTCAACGCCGCGATAAATCAGACGCTATCGCGTACGATATTAACTTCCTTGGTTACCCTCTTGGTTGTTTTATCTTTATTCTTATTCGGCGGAGAAGTGCTTAATAGTTTTGCGCTTGTGCTTCTGGTAGGATTTATTGTGGGTTCGTATTCCACTATTTTCATAGCAACTCCTTTAGTGGTTGCATTTCACCGTCGCGGCAGAAATTGATATCGCTAAAATTCCGTAGAGATTCCTGCTAAATACCGATGTTTAAGTCTTTAAAGATTTATAAAGGCCAGACTATTGATTTGGATTTGCTTCTGTGCACATTTGTGGACTTTGGCTATCGCAGGCAAAACAGCGCGCAGGAAGAAGGGGATTTTAGCCGTAACGGCGGTATGGTCGACATTTACCCCGCCACCTTCGATTGCCCTCTGCGCATAGAGTTTGATTACAATAAGATTGCTCCCATAGACAGTTACACTATCCTTACAGGCAAGGTGATATGGAAGCACAACATGGTAATAATCCTTCCTATAATAAAAAGCCATTCCAGCCGCTCTTCGTT
>JAQTPJ010000064.1 GCA_028712915.1 Candidatus Omnitrophota bacterium | reverse complement strand
TGAAACGGATGGATTTCCCGCTAAGCGTCCCTAATAAAACTTCCTGATTCCCGTCGCTAAGCACAGCGCTGATAAGGTTGTCTCCTTTATCCAGCGTCATAGCGATAATCCCGCCTTTACGCGGATTACTGAACGCGGAAAGTTCTGTCTTTTTTATGAGGCCGTGTTTTGTGCACATTACCAGATACTGGCCTTCTTTAAATTCCTTGACCGGGATAACAGAGCTTATATTTTCGCCCTGGCCCATTTCCAGAATATTGATAATTGCCTTTCCTTTTGCTTGCTTACCTGCCTGCGGGATTTCGTAAACCTTAAGCCAGTAGACTCTGCCCTGGTCGCTAAATATCAAAAGGTAATCTTTTGTGGAGGCGACAAAAAGATGCCTGACAAAATCCTCCTCGCGCGTCTCCATGGCAGTCACGCCTTTTCCGCCGCGGCGCTGCTTCCTGTAATTTGCCACGCCCAGGCGCTTGATATAGCCGGCGTTGCTGACAGTCACAACCATATCCTCTTCGGCGATTAAATCTTCTATCTCGATATCCTCGACCTCGCCGAGAATAGCGGTTTTTCTCTCGTCGCCGTACTTTTTCTTAATCTCTGCGAGCTCTTCCTTAATCAGCGCCTCGATTTTCTTCTCGGACGCGAGTATGGATTTATAGAACTCGATTTTCTTTATGAGCTCCAGGTATTCCGCCTCAAGCTTATCGCGCTCAAGAGCGGTTAGCCTCTGCAGCTGCATCTCTAAAATCGCCTGGGATTGCTCGACGCTTAAATCGAACTTATCCATCAGCGCTTCTTTTGCCGCCGCGGTATTTTTCGAGGAACGTATTGTCTTGATCACGCGGTCCAGGAACTTTATGGCGATTTTTAATCCTTCCAGGATATGCGCCCGCCTTTGCGCGCGCTCCAATTCAAAACGCGTCCTGCGCCTGATGATCTCTCTTCGGTGGTCAATATAATGCGACAGGACTTCCCTTATGTTTAATATGCGCGGCCTGCCATAGACAAGCGCCAGCATAATTATGCCGTAGGTGATCTCGAGCTGCGTGTGTTTATATAGGTAATTTAAAACAATTTGCGGCTCGACGTCGCGGCGAAGCTCCAGCACGATGCGCATTCCGTCTTTATCGGATTCATCCCGGATGTCGGAAATGCCCTCTATTTTTTTATCTGTCACCAACCCGGCTATCGTCTCAACAAGGCTGGCTTTGTTAACCTGGTAGGGGATTTCTGTAATGACTATCAAATCCTTGCCTGATTTTTGCTGCTCGGTATTAACCTTTGCGCGCAGGATAATTTTACCCCTGCCGGTATTGTAGGCGTCTTTTATTCCTTCTTTGCCGCAAATAATCCCGGCTGTAGGAAAATCCGGGCCCTTGATATAACGCATCAAATCCTTTGGCTGCGCCTCGGGATTGTCTATTAAATAAATCACACCATCCACCACTTCGGATAAATTGTGCGGCGGGATGTTTGTGGCCATGCCCACGGCAATACCGCCGGAGCCGTTAATCAATAAATTGGGCAGCGATGCCGGTAAAAGCACGGGTTCGTTCAGCGACCCGTCAAAGTTAGGCGTAAAATCAACTGTTTCTTTTTCAATGTCGCGAAGCATTTCGTCGCTGATACGGGCAAGCCTGGCCTCGGTATAACGCATGGCCGCCGCCGTGTCGCCGTCAACAGAGCCGAAATTTCCCTGTCCGTCTATCAGCGGGTACCTTAACGAAAAATCCTGCACCATCCTTACCAGGGCGTCATAAACCGCCGTGTCGCCGTGCGGATGGTATTTACCCAAGACTTCACCGACGATACGAGCGGATTTTTTATAACTTTTTGAGTGGTCCAAACTCAACTCGTGCATAGCGTATAAAATCCTGCGGTGCACGGGTTTTAGCCCGTCGCGTATATCCGGCAGCGCCCTGCCCACTATTACGCTCATAGCGTAAGACAGGTAAGAACTTTTCATTTCCTCTTCGATACTTACAGGCAGTATTCTTTCATTCTGTGTATACATCTCTTCCTCTCTGAATTTTTTTAATTATATGTCCAGATTTCTCACTAAGTGTGATTGTGTTTCAATAAACTCGCGCCTAGAGGCGACGTCTTCGCCCATAAGCGTTGAAAATGTCTCTTCCGCCTCTACTGCGTCTTCCAGCTTCACCTGCAGGAGCGTCCTTTTCTCCGGGTCCATAGTAGTCTCCCAGAGCTGATGCGGGTTCATTTCACCCAAACCTTTATACCTTTGTACATACATCCCTTTTTTTGCCTCTCTGTAGACCGCTTCCAAAACCTCTGCCAGGGAGAAACAATCGATGTTTTCCTTTTCGCCCTTTACAATATAAACAGGCTGCTTTTTGATTTCCTTTTTTGTCTGGGGCAACTGCTCTAATGGATAGTATGTGCCCATAGTCAAGCCTGCCTTCTCCAACTTGTTAATAATAGGCTCCATATCCTGGACCTCAAAAAGCTCTATCAATTCCACGTTTTCTGCTTCAGTTTTTGCCTTTTTATCCTTCTTTGTCAGCTTGGCAAGCTCGCTGTCAGAATAGACAAAATGGGTTTCTTCATCCACTTTTGCCTTATAAATGGGTAGTTTTTTGGTCTTTGGGCTTCTAAAACCAAGAAATTCCTTAAAATTTACTCCCTTTTTCTCTAAAATCGACTTGAGCTTGTTCAATTCAATCAAAAGGGCTAACAATTCCTTTAATGGCTTGCCACTATACTCCTCTTTGGGCTTTACTCTAATTAATTTTAAACCCTCTGTGGCGATGTCCAAAAGCAGGTCATTCATTTGTTCTTCTGTCTGAATATACTCTTCCCTGGTACCCCTTTTAATCTTATAGAGCGGCGGCTGGGCAATATAAATATTACCACCCTCTATGAGTTTGGGCAGCTGCCTAAAAAACAGGGTCAAAAGTAAGGTGCGTATATGCGAGCCGTCAACATCAGCGTCGCACATAAAAATTATCTTATTATACCTTAGTTTAGTGATGTCAAATTCCTCGCCCACGCTCGTGCCCAGGGCGGTTATAACCGTGCGGATTTCTTCGTTGCTGAGGATCTTATCCACACGCGCTTTTTCTACATTTAGTATCTTGCCTTTTAAGGGCAGGATGGCCTGGAACCTTCTGTCGCGGGCCTGTTTTGCGCTGCCGCCGGCAGAGTCTCCTTCAACAACATAAAGTTCGCAAAGCTTGGGGTCTCTCTCAGAGCAATCAGCCAGTTTCCCCGGCAGAGACGCGCCTTCCAGCGCGCCCTTTCTTCTGGTAAGTTCGCGCGCTTTCCTTGCCGCCTCTCGCGCGCGCGAAGCTAAAACCGCTTTATCTACGATTTTATTGGCGATGGATGGATTCTCTTCAAAAAAACTGCTCAGCGCCTCTAGCGTGTTGGAAGCGACCAATCCATCGACTTCTGAGTTTCCTAATTTTGTCTTGGTCTGGCCTTCAAACTGCGGGTTGGGGACCTTTACGCTGATTACCGCGGTCAGGCCTTCCCTTGTATCGTCGCCGGCGATTGTCAATTCGTCTTTTAAAAGGTTTTTATTCTTGGCATACTGGTTAATCGCGCGCGTCAGCGCGGATTTGAAGCCGCTTAAATGCGTACCGCCCTCGACGGTATTTATATTGTTAGCGAAGGAAAAAATATTTTCCGCGTAGCCGTCATTATACTGCAGCGCCACCTCGATAACGTACTTATCCACAATCTTTTCAAAATAGACAACCTTGGTATGCAGGCGGTTTTTATTCCTGTTAAGGTATTCCACGAAAGAAACAATGCCGCCCTTAAACTGAAATTCGGTTTCCTTGTCGCTTCGCTCATCCGTTAATTTTATGCTAAGGCCCTTGTTTAAAAATGCCAGCTCTCTCAGGCGTTGGGCAAGAATCTCATGAGAGTATTCCACTTTTTCGAATATTTCCTTGTCAGCCTTGAAAACAACTTTTGTGCCGGTGGTTTTTGCCTTACCGATGACCGTAAGTTTTGAGACCGCCCTGCCGCGCTGATACCTCTGGTGATAGATCTTGCCGTCTCTTTTTACCTCAACCTCCAGCCACTCGGAAAGCGCGTTGACTACGCTGACGCCTACGCCGTGCAGGCCGCCGGCGACCTTGTAAACGCGGTGGTCGAACTTGCCGCCTGCATGCAGGGTTGTCAGGACAACTTCCACCGCGGGTTTCTTTTCGGTCTTGTGGATGTCAACCGGTATGCCTCTGCCGTCGTCAATAACAGCCACGCTGTTGTCGCGGCGCACAACTACCGCGATATTATTGCAAAATCCCCCCATCGCCTCGTCTACCGAGTTGTCCACGACTTCGTAAACAAGGTGATGCAGCCCGCGCGCGGAAGTATCGCCTATATACATCGCAGGCCTTTTGCGCACAGCCTCGACACCTTCTAAAACCTGTATTGTCGTCGCGTCGTACTTCTTGGGATCCTTCTTTGTGTCTTTGTTGTCTGTTGTCATTTTTTTATATCCCCTACTCTTAACCTTATGTCTTTTATTTTATTTTTAGAAATTTTCCGCAGTTTTTTTAATATTTCTTCCCTTTTAATCTTTAGCGCGTAAAGCCATCCCGAATTTTCCGCGTTAATATAGATGGTGCCGTTTTTAAAAAAACTTACCGTTGTATGTTTCGCTGTTTTCTTTGTGCAGCACTTCTCCCACAGCGCTTCAAAACCCTCCTTGGGATGTTGCCCTTGTTTCTCCTCGAGATTTTTAAATACGCTGTGTAATATAGCCTTTATAGATTCCATATTGTCCGACTTCAAAGAACCCGCCCGGATAATTTATGCCAACCTCATCGGCTGGATTAAATAAACGTAATCTTCCGTGCGTATGACTCCAGGTTTTTCCGGCTCTGTTATTTCCAGTTCCACAAACGCTCCGGACAGGTTGCGCAAAACATCTATAAGGTAAACTGGGTTAAACCCGATTACCAGGTCTTTACCTTGATATTCTATTGCCATATCTTCGCGCGATTCGCCCACATCAGGAGTCGACTTTGTCACAATCAACTTATTATTGGTTAATTCCAGCCGCACCGCCAGCGAATCGGGCGTGGATAAAAGGCTTGCCCTGCGCACAGTTTGCAACAACTGCTGCCTGTCTATTTTTAGTTTTATTTCTGAGGCTGCCGGGATAACCCGCGTGTAATCCGGGAACTCGCCTTCTATCAGGCGCGAAATTATTGTCGTGTGGTCTAATTCAAAAAACACCTGGTTGGGTGTAATGATGATTAAAATCTTCCCTTCATCTTTTAGGTTGCGTTGTAATTCTGTTATCGCCTTTTGCGGGATGATAATTCTCACCTCTTTCGATGTTTTTAATTCCAGCTCTTTTTCTGAAAGCGCCAACCTTCTGCCGTCTGTTGCCACAAGCTTTAAAATAGATTTTTCCTTGTGGCTGTGTTTTTTAAGATCTAATAATAGGCCATTTAAAACATACCTTGTTTCTTCGTGCGAAACTGCAAAAGACGTCAGCTGCAGCATTTCTTTAAGTATTATTTGTTCCAGCTCCACAACCTCCTTGTCTTTAAATTCGGGTAATTTTGGGAATTCGTCCTTGGGCAGCCCCATCAGCTTGAATTCACAACTTGCTAACTTAATATACACAACATTGTTCTTCTTTACATTAATCTCAACCTCACCCTCAGGCAGATCTTTTATAATATCTCCCACCCTTTTTGCTTGTATTGTTATTGCTCTTTGTTCTTTAATTTGCACTTCTAATAATAT
>JAQTPJ010000063.1 GCA_028712915.1 Candidatus Omnitrophota bacterium | reverse complement strand
ATAATAAAGTGAATTAAAATACAAATTTCAGGACTATTAGCAATTTCGCCCTTTTTCAGAGGGTTTCGTTAATGGGTTGTAAAAAAACCTAAATTTTAGGGCCATTAGCTCAATCGGTAGAGCAGGGCACTCTTAATGCCAAGGTCGAAGGTTCGACTCCTTCATGGCCCATTCTTCTTCGCCGTGCTACTTTTGTGCACGGCTTCGAAGGAATTTTTTTAAGAAGAATATTCTTGCGAAGTTCTCCTTCGCTAAAGCTTCGGAGAAATCCCGCAGAAGCCAAACATGAAAATTGTTTGGCGAAGGCGGACCAAGCGCGTACTTGCCCTCCGTAGCTAAACACAAAAGTCGCTTAGCGAAGGAGGAAGCTGCTTGGCGAAGTAGAACATAATTAGGTTCGTTATTTGTTACTTTTAATGAAAAGATTTGAAGTTATAGAACATACCGCGGATATCGGATTAAAGATTTATGGTAAAGATTTAAAAGAACTATTCACAAACTCCGCAATTGGATTATTTAGCTTAATCACAGATTTAGATAAGGTAGGAATAAAGGAAAGTATAAAGGTCAGGCTGGAAGACGATAATAAAGAAGAACTTCTGGTTTCTTGGCTTAATGAATTGATATTCCATTTCAGCGCCCGTAATTTCATCCCCAGGGAATTTAAAATAGAGGAAGTTAGCGAGAATGAATTGACGGCAAAAATCCTGGGTGAAAATATAGATTTAACAAAACATAAAATTTTATCAGAGATAAAAGCAGCTACATACCACGAACTGGAGATAAAAAAGATAGGCGAGGGATTTGAGGCAAAGGTAATTTTTGACACATAGGATTTTTTATGGCAGATCTTTGGCAGGGGCCGTTAGAGAGGATTGATGATTGCCGCTGGCGCATACCTAAAAGTTACAAAAACGGGATGCGCACCGACGGATTGATTTACGCCGACGAAAAGCTTTTGCGGGATATACGCAGCGACAAGGCGGCGGAGCAGGTTGCTAACGTAGCGTTTTTGCCGGGTATAGTTTCTTGTTCTATGGCAATGCCGGATATACACTGGGGTTATGGTTTTCCCATAGGAGGCGTGGCGGCAACAGACATAGATGATGGCGGCGTGATTTCTCCCGGCGGCGTAGGATTTGACATAAATTGCGGCGTGCGGTTGGTGCGCACCAATTTTCAGTTTGAGGAAATAAAAGGTAAAATAAAAGATTTAGTTTATGCTCTTTTTAAAAATGTGCCATCCGGATTAGGATCAAAAGGCGATATCAAAGTTTCTCAGCGCGAAGAACGGGAGATTTTAGTAAAAGGCGCGCGCTGGGCCGTAGGAAAAGGGTATGGCACAGAAGATGATTTGACATGCTGTGAAGAAGAAGGCGCAATCAGCGGCGCAGACCCTGACGCCGTTTCGGATAGGGCATATGAACGCGGCAAAGCGCAGTCTGGCACATTAGGCTCGGGTAACCATTTTTTAGAGATTCAGGTTGTAGAAGAAATTTACGACCGGCAGGCAGCGGAAGTTTTTGGGGTAAACGAAGAGCAGGTTACCATAATGATTCATTCCGGTTCGCGCGGCCTGGGTTATCAGGTTTGCGAGGAGCATGCGAAAAAAATGATTCATTGTTTAGCCAAATACAATATTTCTGTTCCGGACAGGCAGCTTGCCTGCGCGCCTGTTGAATCCGACGAAGGCAGGCAATACCTCGGCGCAATGCGGGCGGCAGCGAATTACGCCTGGGCGAACAGGCAGTGCCTTATGCACCTTACACGCCTGGTTTTTGAAAAAATATTTAGTAAATCCTGGCAGAATATGGGCATGTCGCTTGTCTATGACGTGGCGCATAATATCGCCAAGATTGAAACGCACGAGGTTGGCGGCGAGAAAAAGAAGCTCTGCGTGCATCGTAAAGGCGCAACCAGGGCGCTTGGTCCGAACCATCCGGCGCTTCCGGAGAAATATAAGAGCATAGGCCAGCCTGTGATTATTCCCGGCGATATGGGCAGAAACTCTTATCTTTTAGTGGGGGCAGAAGGCGCAAAGGAGACATTTTATTCTACCTGCCACGGAGCAGGCAGGCTTAAATCGCGCTCTGCGGCGACAAGAGAGTTTGATGTTGCGAGTTTATTAAAAGAATTAGAGTCGAAAGGCATAACTGTTATGGCTTCCAGCAGGGGTACTCTTGTAGAAGAAGCGCCCGCTGCTTATAAAGATATAAATGATGTAGTAGGTGTTGTCCAAAAAGCAGGGATTTCCAGAAAGGTTTGTCGGATGAGACCCTTAGGTGTTATGAAAGGTTAGGCGAAGTCCTCCGAAGCTCTACCACCAATTTGTTTATTGAAGAGAGAAGGAGGATGAGACCGCTTGGAATTATAAAGGGTTAAATTATATCGGGAGGATAAATGTTAGACCCAAAATTTATTAGAGAAAATTTAGATTTAGTAAAAACCGCTATAAAAAACCGCGGCATAAAATTGGATTTGGGAGAGTTTTCCGCGTTAGATAAACAAAAAAAGAAAGTCCAGCTTGAATTGGAAGAGCTGCGCAGGCAGAAAAATTCGGCCAATGACGACATCACCAAACTTTTGAAAGAAAAGAAGGACGCGAAGAAGAGAATAAAAGAGATGAAGGTTGTCGCCGAGAAGATTGATGGGTTAGAGGCGCAGGAAAAAGAATTGGATGTTAAAGTAAAAAATATTTTATTTAATATTCCTAATGTTCCGCATGAGAGTATTCCCGTAGGCGATGCCTCGAATAATAAAGTCGTGCGCAGCTGGGGTAAGGCGCGGGAATTTGATTTTGCCGCCAAAAACCATGTGGAAATTTGTGAACGCCTGGATATTATGGATTTGCCTCGCGCCGCAAAAATTACAGGTTCTAATTTTGTCCTTTTTAAAGGCGACGGCGCGAAACTACAGCGCGCGCTTATTGATTTTATGTTGGATTTGCATACCGCCAAGCACGGTTATAGGGAAATCTGGCCTCCGGCGCTGGTAAACCGCCAGAGCATGACAGGGACAGGCCAGCTGCCTAAATTAGAAGAAGATATGTATAAGTTGAAAGACGAAGATTTATTTTTAGTTCCGACCGCAGAAGTACCCGTTACGAATATCCACCGCGATGACGTATTGGAGGAAGATAGCCTGCCTATATATTACACGGCTTATACTCCATGTTTTCGCAGAGAGGCTGGTTCATACGGAAAGGATACAAAAGGATTGATGCGCGTGCACCAGTTTGATAAAGTAGAGTTGGTGAAATTTGTAAAGCCGCAGGGTTCTTTCGATGAACTGGAGAAATTGGTGGCGGATGCCGAGGAGGTTTTGCAGTTATTGAATTTGCCTTACAGGGTGAATATGCTTTCTACAGGAGATTTGAGTTTTGCCGCCAGCAAATGTTATGACTTGGAGGCGTATGCTCCGGGTCTGGATAAATGGCTTGAAGTATCCAGTTGTTCGAATTTCTGTGATTTCCAGGCCAGGCGCGCGAATATCCGTTATCGCGGCAAAGACAAAAAATTAAACTATGTTCATACTTTAAACGGTTCTGGAGTTGCTCTTGCGCGCACAGTTATTGCCATAATTGAAAATTACCAGAATAGTGACGGGACGGTTGAAATACCGCAAGTCCTGAGGAGGTATTTTGATGGCAAAACAAGAATTGGATGAAGGATTAGATTTAGGGAATGTTGTCTCGGTGAAAAAAGGCTTTGCGGATAATTTTATAGCCCTGTTTAAATTTATTCTAAGCATTTTGATTTTGCCGCTTATCATCGGCCTCACTATAAGCTTCCTGCAGCAGATTGCGCTTCAGGAGGGTTCTGTTATAAATAACTTTGTTTTTGGTTTGGTTGGTTATTTAATCCTGCATCTTTTTATTTATCAGCCGCGCGGTTTTTATAACTTTGAACAGGGCATAATCGACAAATTATTCGGTTTCTTCGCTCCGCTAAAAGCGCTCTTTTTGTATCGGCTGCCGGTATTCAGCCTTATAACCCTTATCGTTTATATTATACTTACGGTATTTTTTGAATATAAAGGCATTTTAGGAATTTCCATTTTTCTGCTTTCTTTTACCGCGCTGATGCACCTTGTTTTAGCCGCTGCTAACTTAAAGGATGAATCAACAGGGATTTTAAGGGGAGATTATTTTTTGTCTTTATCGACAGTTTATTTATTGGAAATTATATTAATCGCAATTTTTATGAAATTAATGGTTGATAGTTTCTCGGTAATGAGTTTCTTGAAAGAGGGATTTAGCTTTTTTATCAATACTCATATCGCAGCCTGGAATCAGCTCTTTGTGATAAAATAGATCTCTCGTTCCGATAATGCTTCGGAACTCGAGATCCAAAATTTACTGCGTAGATTTTGGAGGCGTGGCTGAGCGGTTGAAAGCGGCGGTCTTGAAAACCGTTGTGGACGTAAGTTCACCGAGGGTTCGAATCCTTCCGCCTCCGTAATGCCTTTGATTAATCAAAGGCATTACGGATACCGAATTAATGTAATTCGGTATCTTTAATAAAAACGATGGCGGATCCTAAAATAATGTATTTTAGGATCTTTCGCCCAGATTAATAAAACCGGGAAATGTAATAAATTTTGGAAGGATGGGAGAGTGGTTGAATCCAGACGCCTCGAAAGCGTCCAGACCGCAAGGTCTCGCAGGTTCGAATCCTGCTCCTTCCGCCATACCTTTGATTAATCAAAGGTATGGCGGATGCCGAAATAATGTATTTCGGCATCTTTCGCCGGGAATAAACTTGTCCCGAGCGGCTTGTAGTGAGTGAAATCGAACCAAGTCGAGGGATGTGTTTCAGCGCCATTAATCGCTGGTTGAGTTTAACCCAGCACCTTTTTAGCATTAAATGATTTTAACAATTAGTTCTTTAAATATTTTGAATATGTAAAAGGTGCTGGGTTTAATTCGCACAGTGACTTACATTCACTGTCGTTCTGTAAGTCACGCGCTCATTAAAGGAGGAGCTATGAATAAATATAAGATGGATATACACACGAAGGTCCTGGATCAGCTTTTTGGCAAGATTAATATGCTGCAGACCCAGGAAGAGAAGGATGGCGTTGTTTTAGGCGCGCTCTCGCAGCTGTATGGAGATACCCCCCAGGATAACTTATCTCAGAGAAAGACTATAAGCGAAATGAGCACAGATGAAGGCAGAAAAGGTTTCCTGAAGGATTTCTTTTCTTTGGGCGCTTTGGACGAATTTTTGGCGGACCCTTATACGGAAGATATAATCATTAACGCTTTAAATCCAATTTATATTCATCATACATACAGGGGTTTGGTAAAGACGGATAAGAGGTTTGAGACGCAGAAAGAGTTGGATATGTTTGTAAAGAAATTGTTGGTTTTTGGCGGCAGGAAGAGCGTAAAAATGATTAATAACCTTGAGCTGCCGAATATAGCGGGAAGGGTGAATATTGTTCATTCTCCGTTAGGTGCGCAGATTACCATTACAAAGATAAAAGAAAGCCCGCTTAGCATAATCGATTTGGTTAATTTGAGGGCGATGACCTATGAGCTGGCGGCGCAGTTATGGGTATATGTGGAAGGCATGAAGATAAGGCCGGCAAATATGTTGATATTGGGGGCCCCTGGTTCGGGAAAAACTACCTTAATGAATGCCCTGCTTAGTTTTGTGCCGGATAGCGAAAGGTTGATTGTAATCGAAGATACTCTGGAGCTGAACACAAAATTAGAAGACAGTTGGTCAAGGTTGGAGTGTGAAGATGGCGTTACTTTGGCGGACCTTGTGAAAAACAGTTTAAGGATGAGGCCTGAGCGTATTGTTGTGGG